>DAHVYC010000005.1 GCA_027327845.1 Candidatus Nomurabacteria bacterium | reverse complement strand
TGGAAAGCTCTGTGCTTCGCACAGAGGCGTGCGTAGCACGCGCGGGGGAACGCTAGTCATTACCGATTTTGAAAATAGGTTCTAACTTGGTATAGTAAAGACACTAGCTAACTTGACACGTATGCTATAATTAGAATATTAAAAGATAATTTATAAAAAAGTATGCAAAATGTAACTATTTATTCAACCCCAACCTGTCATTTCTGCCACATGGCGAAAGATTTCTTTACTGCGAACAGCATTGTCTACACAGACTACAATGTAGCGACAGATCTTGAGAAAAGAAAAGAAATGCTTGAAAAAAGCGGGCAGATGGGAGTACCCGTCATCTTGATAGACAATGATCTCATAGTCGGGTTCGACAGACCTCGCATAGCGCAGTTGCTCGGCCTCGCATAATATTTTGCGATGAAGAAAGTATTTAAAATAGTTCTTGCCTTAGTCGCCCTCGGCGCTTTGGCTTTTTTCTTGCGCTCGGATTTGTTGCACCTTGCCTCTTATTTGCGCAATAAATATCTTCCTTGTAGTGCTCCGATTACATATTCGTTGGGAACTTTTGATAATAGATTTGGAATATCCAAGAAAGATTTTTTAGACGTTATCGATTTGTCTAAAAGAACTTGGGAGAAGTCCATAGATAAAGAGCTTTTCACTTATGATCCATCCGGCAACGGAGAACTTAAAATAAATCTTATATATGATATACGCCAAGAGGCGAGCCAGAAGTTGAAGAATATAGGAATTACAGTAAATGATACCAAAGCATCCTATGACAACTTAAAATCCAAATATGACTCCATGTATTCGCAATATATGAGTTTGAAAAATGAACTCCAGTCCAGGGTAGACAGTTTTAAGGCAAGGCAGGATGCCTATGAAAAAGAAGTTAATTATTTAAATGATAACGGCGGAGCCACAAAAGAACAATATACCAGGCTGAACAATGAGAAGAAATATTTAGATATGGAATATGCGAATATAAACAGCATACAGGCGAATTTGAATAATGAGATTTCAGATATCAATGCATTAGCCGTGGTCTTAAACCGCTTGGTCGGATCTCTTAATTTGGAGGTGAAAAAATACAACACCATAGGTAGTGAATTGCCAGGAGAATTTGAAGAGGGGAATTATAGCGAGAATGGAGACCAAAGAGAAATAGATGTGTACCAATTTGAAGACAAGGGCAAATTGGCCAGAGTTCTAACTCATGAATTCGGGCATGCTCTGGGGCTGGGGCATTTAGACAACCCAAAAGCTGTCATGTATAGACTGAACGACGGAGTGAACGAGAAATTGGCCATAGACGACATAATCGCTTTACGGAAACGCTGCGGGCTATCGGCTTTATAGAATAATTTAGTGTCCTCTTGGCAGGAATCCCTGCCTGCCGGCAGGCAGGGAACCTGTATAAGGTGTCCTCGGCGGGAATCGAACCTGCAACTACTCCTTAGGACGGAGTTGTTATATCCATTTAACTACGAGGACTTATTTTTTTCAACTCTTTTAATCTATCATAAAGAGGTAATTTTTGAAAATTGGTTTTTTTATTTGTCTATGTTAAAATGCTGAAATGGACCAAGAAACAAAAGAGCTGCTTAAAACTACTCTTTCTTTGGCTGAGGAGAACAATAAAATGCTCCATAAATTGAGGAATGCCCAAAAGATAGAATTTGTATGGAAAGTAGCGAAGTTTGTGCTTGTCATAGGTATAGCTTTAGGATCCTTTTATTATCTGGAACCATACTTAAATAAAGTAATGGATATGTATAATTCCGTTGCTGGAATCCAGAAAGATATAAAAAGTGCGACTGGAAGCGTGAAAGGTGCCGCAGATAATGTCAAAAACATAACTGACGCTCCTAATTCGCTTCTACAGGATATATTGAAAAAATTGCCGTAATTAATATTATGCCTGGGTAGAGCCGATGCTAGGTCGGCTTCCCGACTCTGAAAGACGTCGGGACTCAGTACTTTAATATTGATAAATTTCTATGCCTTTTGTTTATATATTACAAAATGAAAAAGGAAAATATTATATAGGCAGTACTATAGATCTTAAAAATAGAATGAAACACCATGCTGGTGGATATACTCCTTCAACAAAAAGGTTAGGAAAACTCGAGTTAGTTTTTTATCAGAAGTATGAAAATCTTAAAGAAGCTAGGATGGTAGAATTTAAATTAAAAAAGTTGAAAAGACATGATTATATTGCTAACATAGTTAAAGATGGTTTTATAAAAATAAAACCATAAAACCCTGCCTGGGTAGCTCAGTGGTAGAGCGCAGCCCTGAAGAGGCTGGCGTCGGGTGTTCAATTCACCCCCCAGGCACAGAGAATAAAACATAGGGTGGTAAGTTTTGAAGGGGTTTGGCGAGCGACGGCGAGCCAACTTCAGGAAATTTTAAGCTTCAAAATTTACGTACCGGCTAAATTTTTGATTTTTAATTTTTTATGTAAATTCTTCTGGTAATGTATTCGCCACCCTAGCTCAGTTGGTAGAGCACGTCTTTCGTAAAGACGGGGTCCTCGGTTCAATCCCGAGGGGTGGCTCATGAAAAACAATAAAAAAATTTATGAGGGAGAAGATGCGATAAGGTCTTTCCTCCTGCCGAAGAATTTCGGCATGACTTCTATAGTAGAGCTTCCATCAACGCTTAATCCTTTTAAAAAAGATAAAGTGAGGATATTCGTAAAACTGGTACACTCCGCTCCGCTCGGGAATATAAAATCACTTCCGTCTTATGTAATGCTTTCCAAGATTCCAAAAAAGAAACTTTCAAAGATAAAAAACCTGGTGGAATATTCTTCCGGCAATACCGCGCTTTCTCTCACTATACTTTCTCAATATTTTGGAATCGATAAAATGCACGCCATCATTACACCCGATGTGCCAGAACACAAGAAAAAAATGCTGCGTCTTGTCGGCACCAATCTTCTCATTTCCCATGGCCCAGCTTGTCCGGATGTTTTTGCGGATGAAGGAGGAGTGTATGAAGCCAAAATGCTCGGCGGAAAGCCCGGCTGGCACAATTTAAACCAGTATGTGAACCCGGGCAACATAAAATCTTCCGAAGAATACATAGGCAAGGAGCTATGGCACCAATTCGGAGACAAACTTTCAGTATTTATATCGAGCATAGGCACTGCCGGGACGATCACCGGCGCCGGATCATATCTTAAAAAGAAAAAACCCGGCATAAAAGTAGTCGGTGCAGCCATAAAAACAGGATATTCCATACCGGGGCCGAGAAGCGAGGAGGCTATACCTAAATTGGGCATAAATTGGAAGAAAATAGTGGATAAAGTGATACCTATAGCTTCACGCCCCGCCTTTGAAAAGAGTTTGGAGCTGGTCCGCCGGGGGCTTTTCGTCGGGCCTTCTACTGGCATGCAGCTGGCAGCTACTTTGGAAGTTCTCAGGGAATATAAAAAGAGAAATAAATTAAAAGAGCTCAAGAATAAGGACGGTGAGATAATATGCTGTTTCCTGGCCTGTGATTCCATGGCGCCTTATTTAGACGACTATTTCGAGAATTTACCGGAAAAATTTTTCCCGAAAGTAAAGGATTTGTGAAAATTTCAATTTTCATGATTTAGCAGAAACCAGCGGAATATCTTTTAAAATGTCCGCATAAAATTCTGCTGAATTTTTGCTCAGGACTCGGCCCGTCGGCCTCCGTAGCCATTTTAAAAGGCATTCCGCTAGTTTCTGGCTGGCAAAATTTTGCTTTTTATTATTAATTAAAAATCTGAAGAAAATCAAAAAATTTCCCCGCCTTCGCCCTCGGAGTCATAAGTCCAGGGAACCCACGACTCCTAAAATTTTTTATTTTCTTCAGATTTTTCCAGGGCAAGAACTATTCTTGCTCACGGAAAACCTTTGCTTTGCGTTTTTATAGTGTACTATAATATTTGATATGGAAAACGAGATAGAAAAATTAGAGAAGGAGATGGGGGCTCCTAATTTCTGGGATAATAAAGAAAGGGCGCAGACGGTGCTGAAGAAAATCGCAGAATTGAAAGAAAAAGAAAAAAATCTCAAGAAATACGATAAAGGCAGCGCTATAGTAAGCATTATTTCCGGCGCGGGCGGAGATGATGCTGAAGATTTTTCACGTATGCTCCTTCTGATGTATATGAAATATGCAGACAGAAAGGGTTTCGAGATTTTTTTCATACACGAGAACAAGAATGATCATGGCGGATATAGGAATGTTTCTTTTGAAGTAGCAGACCCCACCCTTCGCCCTCCCCTTACCAAGGGGAGGGTTGGGGAGGGGTCGGGGCCTTATGGATTGCTTCGAAATGAATCCGGCGTGCACCGCTTGGTGCGCATTTCTCCTTTTAACGCGAAGAAGCTCCGCCACACATCTTTTTCCTTAGTGGAAGTCCTGCCGAAGTTTTCAAAGCTGGAAGAAAAGGATGTAAATATCCCGCCTGCCGATATAAAAATAGAGTACAGCCGTTCCGGCGGTCCCGGAGGGCAGAATGTAAACAAGAGAGAAACGGCGGTGCGGCTGGTGCATATTCCGACGGGAATCTCAGTGCATGCTTCCGGTGAGCGTTCTCAAGAACAAAATAAAGAAAGAGCCATGGCAATACTGCGGGCGAAAATTTTCAAAAAAGCACAAGAAGAAAAGAAAACAGTGGAGGAAGTATATAGGAAAAATTACAACACAGAAATAGAATGGGGGAACCAGATACGCTCTTATGTGCTTCACCCTTATAAAATGGTGAAAGATCATCGTACTCTAGCGGAAACTAGCGATGTTAATGCAGTTTTGAATGGAGAAATAGACTTATTTATTGATCCCGAACAAAACCGCCCTCGCTAGAAAGCGAGTGCTACGGTCACCTTGGGGCGACCTGTTTTGTACGGGATTGAGGCGGAAAAAGATCTATGATAGAATGGACAGGTGATTTATTTTAATAATGTTTCAAAAGTATATAACGGCAATTCCGTAGCGCTTGATGACGTTACTCTGACTGTCACAAAAGGCGAATTTGTTTCCATCGTCGGACATTCCGGCGCCGGAAAGACCACTTTGATAAAAATGATACTGGCTGACGATATGCCTTCGGACGGGACAGTATTTTTCGAATCTATAAACGTATTTAAATTGAAAGACGGGGATCTAACGAAGTTAAGAAGGAGAATTGGAGTCGTATTTCAGGATTTTAAGTTGCTTCCGAACAAGACTGCATATGAAAATATCGCTTTTGCCATGGAAGCTGTCGGCAAGACGAATGAAGAGATAGAGTCCGATGTTCCGCATGTGTTGGAACTTGTCGATCTGAAAGACAAAAT
Organism: Candidatus Nomurabacteria bacterium; assembly: GCA_027327845.1. Classification (GTDB taxonomy): domain Bacteria; phylum Patescibacteriota; class Minisyncoccia; order Phycocordibacterales; family UBA9973; genus UBA9973. The sequence continues at coordinate 11,441 of DAHVYC010000005.1, read as the reverse complement.
GTCCAATTTTCCGAATCAAATGTCCGGAGGAGAACAGCAACGACTAGCCATTGCGAGGGCCATCATCAACCAGCCGGAACTTATCATTGCTGATGAGCCGACGGGCAACCTAGATGCGATAAATACCTATGAGATAATCCAAATTTTGAAAAAAATAAATGACCTAGGCACGACGGTGATACTCACTACCCACAATAAAGGAGTGATAGACTCCGTAGGGGGCAGAGTGGTGACTATGGAAAAGGGAAAAGTGGTGAGAGATGACAAACACGGAAAATATGTGATATGATTAGGCGTTAGGTGCTAGTGACTAGTTGCTAGAACCTAGAATCTAGAATCTAATTTTTTATGACTGAATTAAAGAGGATAATAAAAGCGGGGTTTGTAAATTTTTCAAGAAGCGGGATAGTTTCTTGGGCCGCAGTCCTCGTCGTCACTATTACGCTTTCTGTTATCACTACCATAATACTCCTCCAGGCGGTGCTGAACTTCTCTCTGAATGAAATAAAAAATAAAGTGGATGTCACTATATATTTCACCGTCGGGGCGCAAGAAGACAAAATTTTATCTTTAAAACAATCGCTTGAAACATTGCCGGAAGTGGCGAGTGTCACTTATGTAAGCGCAGGGGAAGCCCTGCAGAATTTCAGGGACAGACACAAAGATGATTATCCGACTATTCAAGCCTTAGACGAGCTCAAAGACAACCCCTTAGGGGCATATCTTAATGTGAAAGCTAAGGAAGTTTCCCAATACGAGAGTATCGCGAATTTTATGAAAAGCGATAATGCTCTTGTCACAGGCGCGAGCAATATAATAGACAAGGTAAATTATTACCAAAATAAGTCCATCATAGATCGCCTGAATAGTATTATCTCCGGAGCGCAGAAATTAGGATTTCTGACTACTTTAATCCTCATAATCATTTCCATAATAATCACCTTCAACACTCTCCGGCTTACTATATTTATCGCCAAAGAAGAAATAGGAGTAATGCGATTAGTAGGGGCGAGTAAGATGCGTGTCAGGGGGCCTTTCATGGTGGAAGGAGCTATTTACGGCATTATCGCTACCATAATCACCCTAATAATCTTCCTACCGATCACCGCGTACTTGGGGCATAATATGACCAATTTCTTAGGTATGAATATCTATGATTACTACATTTCGAACTTGCTTCAGATTCTGGTTATAGTTTTGTTCTCGGGTATAGTTTTGGGAATGGTTTCAAGTTTTATAGCAATTAGAAAATATCTTAACAAGTAGTTAGGTACTAGTTACTAGGGGCTAGTTGCTAGAACCTAGAACCTAGAACCTAGAACCTAATTTATGAAACAAACGAAATATATTTTTGTGGTAGGCGGGGTTATTTCCGGAGTAGGAAAAGGGGTGACCTCGTCCTCCTTAGGACTCATTTTAAAAAACAGAGGGCTTAGGGTGACTTCCATAAAAATAGATCCGTATATAAACGTGGACGCAGGCACGATGAATCCCGTGGAACACGGTGAAGTGTTTGTATTGAGAGATGGAGACGAAACGGATCAGGACATGGGGAATTATGAAAGATTTTTGGATATGAATCTCTCCAAGACTAATTACATGACGACTGGGCGAGTATATAAGTCAGTGATCGAAAAGGAGCGCAATCTGGAATACAAAGGCAAATGTGTGCAAGTCGTTCCGCATATACCGCTTGAGGTGATCGGTAGAATAAAGCGCGCCGGAGAAGAGGCTAAGGCCGATGTGGTGATGATAGAGATAGGCGGGACAGTCGGAGAATATGAAAATATTTTGTTCCTCGAAGCGGCAAGGATGATGAAACTCTCCACCCCGAAGGATGTAGCCTTTGTGATGGTCTCATATCTCCCGACGCCTTCTAAAATAGGAGAGATGAAAACGAAGCCGACTCAGCACGCGGTAAGGACCCTGAACGCTTCCGGTATCCAGCCGGATATATTGATAGCCAGAGCCGATGTAGGGCTGGACAAGAAAAGAAAAGAGAAAATCTCGCTCTTTTGCAATATTCCGGCAGACAGAGTCATCTCCGCTCCGGATGTGGGCAGTATTTACGACATACCGATAAATTTCGAAAAAGAAAAATTATCTGAGAAGCTCTGTGAAATACTAAATATAGACAAAAAGAAAGCGGATCAAAAAGTTTGGACCAAATGGAAAGCATTTGCCAAACATGCGCACAACGGGAAGAAAACTCTCAAAATAGCAATGATCGGAAAATATTTTGAAACAGGAGATTTTATTCTCTCCGATTCGTATCTTTCGGTGATAGAAGCCATAAAATACTCGAGCTATAAAGAGGGAGAGAAGCCTATTATGTCTTGGCTTAATTCAACGGACTTCGAAGATTCCCCGGCGAAGTTAAAAGAATTGAAGAAATACGATGGAATAATCATCCCAGGCGGTTTCGGTTCGCGAGGAGTGGAGGGGAATCTAAAAGCGATAAAATTCGCCCGCGAGAATAAAATCCCTTATCTCGGACTTTGTTACGGTATGCAGATGATGGTCATAGAATATGCCAGAAATGTTTTAGGTCTAAAGGACGCCAATACCAGGGAAGTGAACCCCGGCTCGAAGAATCTAGTGATAGATGTGATGGATTCCCAAAAAGAAATTTTGAAAAATAGCGCTTATGGCGGGTCAATGCGTTTGGGTGAATACAAAGCAATGCTTCGCGATAAAACTATTGCTAAGGAAGCTTACGCTTCCTCTTCCCAAGGTCGGACCTTAGGAACTAAAAAAGGTCCGACCTTTATATTGGAGAGGCACAGACACCGATACGAAGTAAACCCGGCTTATGTTGCTGATCTCGAAGCCAAAGGTCTGGTTTTCTCCGGGCGCTCGCCAGACGGACATTTGATGGAGATAGCCGAACTTCCGAAGAGCAAACACCCGTTTTTCTTGGGTACGCAGTTTCATCCGGAATTTTTAGCAAGACCCTTAACTCCGCATCCGCTTTTCACCGCTTTCATAAAAGCTTGCACTAAAAACAAAAAACATCCCAACTAAGTGGGGTGTTTTTTTAAGCTGTTTTCTGCAAAAATTTATTTTGCAGGGTTTTCATCAATTCTCCTATCTGCATGAAGAAGAAGCACCATATCCATACGAATATCACCATGGCTATAGAGATCTTGGTCGTGAATATGCCGAGCAGAGCGAAAGCTGTCGCTATAAACTGAGTGATGAATATGGCGATTATGACTTGTTTGCTAGGCAGGAACTTATACCATTTTTCTTCCGTGTGTGCCACGTAGATAAGCATATGCCCGGAGACAGTAAGCTTGAGGAAAAATACTGTTTGTATGATATCCCATGGCAGATGAAGAAAATCGAGCATCAGGAATAGGAGCAATAAGCTGTTTGCTATTCCCGTCAGCCCGAAAAGAGTGCTTAAGGTGAATCTTTTCTTCGGATTTATGTGCGAGGGACTCATGGATATTTTCACTTTATCGAAAGCCAAAGATATTATCGGTATGTCATTTAAGAAAGCGAGGATGATGAGCTGGACGGGGGTGAGGGGATAAGTTTTATATAAAAGGCCTATCACGGCGATGGTGATTATCACCCTGAAGCTCTCCGATATTCTGTAGAGCGAATAATTATAAAGACGCACAAATATTTTTCGCGCCTCCACTATAGCATCTTTTATTACCGCTATCCCGCCCGAGAGGAGCATAATATCGGCGGTGCTTTTAAGCGCATCCACCGCGTTGCTTACAGCAAAACCGACATCGGCGGATTTTACCGCTGGCAGATCGTTTATGCCGTCTCCCGTGACGGCCACAGTGTATCTGGCTTGAGAGAATTTGACGAGATTGTATTTGTCTTCAGGCAATACTTCCGCGAATCCGGCAGCCGAGTCCAGATTTTTTTCTAGCCAGTCCGTATTATGCAATACTGACCGGTCATACATTTCTCCTTTGATATCAAGTATGTTAGCTATGCGCTTTCCTATAAGTAGATTGTCTCCGGTAACCATTTTCACTCCTATGCCGTATTCGTTCATGAATTTTATGGTTGATTTGGCATCATCTCTTACTTTATCGGACAGAAGCATTATACCCGCGAGTTCCATATTTTCTTCTTTCCCATTTTCCCCTAAAGAAAGAGCATGTACGCGATATCCTTCTTTTGCCGCATCTGCTACGGCATTATCGAATTTTTCTTTTAGTTCGAGATTCATTTTCGAAAGCGATTCTATTATTTGAGGCGCTCCCAATGAAGCCGTCTTTTCCGTGCCGTTTACGAGAAGTGTCGCAGTGCTTCTTTTTCTTTCGGAATCCGCGGGCGTGAAATTCAGGCGTTCATAAATTTCTGCGCCGAGTTCTTTCGCTTTTTCTGCGACAGCCCTATCCAGCGGGTCCGCATCCGGATCCGTTATCGTACTCAACGAAAGGGCCATTATTTCTTTTTCGGAATAATTGCCGAAAGGAATTATTTTCTCGACGAATATTTTATTCTCAGTGAGAGTGCCTGTCTTGTCGGACAAAAGAAGGTTTACGTTGGCCAAATCCTCAAGTGAAGCGAGTCTGCGGACGATTGCATGCTTTTTCGCTAATTCCAGTACTCCGATGCTTATGATAAGGCTCATGACTGTAGGCAAAGCTATCGGTATGCCGGCTATAAGGAGAGAAAGATCTAGAGTAAATACGTCATTTAAAGACGCCTTTGCTAAGATTAAGATGATAGTGAGTATTATCACCACTACCACGCTTATTATGGAGACAAATTTCGATATTGAAATTATATCTTTTTCCAAAGAGCTTTTTTTTCTTTCTTCCTTGGCTAATCCTGCAGTTTTTCCGAAGCTTGTTTTGCCTCCGGTCGCCAGCACAGAGCCCACTGCCTGCCCTTTAGTCACGAAAGATCCAGAGTAAGCGGTGTCTCCAGGTTTTTTTTCTTTCGGCAAGGATTCTCCGGTAAGCACGGATTCGTTTACCGATAAGTTGTTCGTTTCTATGAGCGATATGTCTGCCGGCACCACTGTCCCTATTTTCAGACTTACGATGTCTCCAGGCACCAGAAGTACTGAGTCGATTTCTGCCCAAGCAGAATCTCTCAATACTTTTACCTTAAAAGAAAGATGCTCCTGCATTTTTCTTATGGATTTATCGGCTTTTCCTTCATGCCAGATACTTATCAGAAAGTTGGCGAAGAAAAGTCCGGATATTATATAAAAATCGGCAGTATTTCCATCTACCAAAGATAATACAGAAGCGGCGATGAGCATCAAGGACACAGGAGAAACAATCCAAGACAAGAATTTTTTGAGTATGCTTTTCTTTTTTTCCGGAAGTTTATTTTCCCCGTATTCTTTTAATAGTTCTTCCGCTTTTTTTGAAGTTAATCCTATATATTCCGGCATAATTTTAAAAACTAAAATCCTCCAAGGTCGGCATTTAGACTACTCAATGAAGATTGTATGGCTTTGTCAGCCAAATAATAAGCAAACCAAATAGTGAATATAGTAGAAGCAAGGAGAATTATCCAGGCTATCGCACCTGTTCGTCTTGCCTTTGGGTCGCTGGATTTGAAATACTTCGCTCCGGGCCATTTGGATATGAAGATGAATCCGGTCAAGGGGATTATGATGCTGAGAGCATATGTTGCCCCTTGAGAGAGAGCATCGGTAGGAAGGGGTTTCGAGCGGAGCTCCTTTCCGCAATTAGGACAGAAATAATACTCTTGAAGCACTTTCTGGTGGCACATAGGGCAGAGCAGTAAGTTTTGGTTTGGTGATTTTTCTTGTTCGTTTTGTATTTGTTCCATTGCATTTTATTATATCACAACAAACGCGGCTCTCCGATTTAGGTCGGAGAGCCGCGTTATTTAGGCAAAACCAATTAAGAGCTAGTTTGTCGTACCGGTTGTTCCGGTCGTCGTTGTTTTGGATTTTGCTTTAGTTTTTAATCTTTTGTTTTTGACATACTTCCTTATCTTTTTCACTGCGGTGATTTTTCTTGAGAGCTGTCTTTTGTTTATAGAGATTTTTCTCTTAGTGGAATTGGATCTGTATTTGATCCTTTTAACTTTTTTCACCAAAGTTTTCACTTGGTAGGCAGTCATCGCGCTTGATGTATCTGCGGTTCCAGTTCCGGTTCCAGTGCTTCCTGTCGCAGTCGTTTGGGCGAAGGCGACGCCTGCTCCTGTCACAAATACAGCCAAAGCGAGAACTGTTGCTATAAATTTTTTCATAGTATTTTTTCGATTGAATTAATTATTAATCAGTCTCTGCTTCTAGTACTTTATCTGCTTGATCATGGAGCGAAGCCGAATCGTTTATGTTTCCTGCGATCTCGTTGACTGTCGAGAGGAGGATGCTTTTCAACCCGTAATTCTCGGTGATAGTTTGGGTGCCAAGGGGAGAAAGAAGAGCGATCAAATCCTTAATATGAGCGCTTACTTCAGCGAGTCTGGTCTTGCTTCTGCCGAGCTCGAAAGAATCTTTCTTGGAAAGAGTTTGGAGCAACTGCTGTTCGGCAGGTGAGAGGTTCGAAGTGGTGACCCCGGTAGTGCTATTGATGGTATCGATAGCCGTCTGGTATTGGTTGAGCAGAGTTACCAAGTCTGCATAAGTATTTATAGTACTACTATCCGCTTCTTTGACTTGCACTGTGTTCTTCAAGTCAGGGAGATTGGTAATAACGGAATTCAAGCTGTCTTCCGAAGAGGAAGCTCCGTCTTCTCCTATATCCTCACTTTCACTCTCTCCCTGCGAATCTTGGCCGTCTTTGTTCACATCCTCGGAACTTTTGTTATCCTTCGAATCATTCTGGAACAAAACGCTTGAATTCTTGTTTGAATCCTCACCGCCCTTTTGATCATCAGCCAAGGCGAATTTAGTGAAGAAAACTATGGCCAGAATAAGCGCCAGGGAAAGTAATATATTTTTTTTCATAATTTTTATTCCGCAGATACGTTGTTATTATAAAGCGCCTCCGCGGTGACACTATTTTATCTTTTTAAAACAAATAAAACAATCTGGACATTTTCCTAGAGAATTTCAAGGAAAAATGAAAAGATTTCGACTTTTGAACTATAACAAGGCCTTTATGAAGATTTTATGAAGAGGCTTCAAGCTATTTTTTCTTTAATTTCCGAAATTTATTTGGAATGGATACATACCCATGCCACAGCTTCCGGAGAGAACTCCCTCCTTCGGCTTCCCGAGATCTATATCTTTGGAACCTGAATTTGGAAGTACGGTGTAGACATCGAGACTCGGTATGCGAACCAGCGCAGAACAGTCAAAAGAACCTTCAGTCTTGAACCGGAGGATAGTAGGAATACCTGCCTTGGCCACGCTTCTCTCCGGAGAGTACCCGCCTTTGGCTTTGATCTCTATTATCTGTTTACCGTCCACAATAGATACGTTATTCAAATTTTCTTCATGGGGTTGTTTTGAATTTCCCAAGAAGAGTATTGCTCCGCCTACGATAAGCACTGATATGATTATGGCTATTGTCGTTTTCATAAATTAAAAATTGAATAGGGGAGGTATAAGGCCGATGACCGCTAATGCGTTTATAAGATTAAGCAGGGCGAAGATTATGACCACTAATCCGGCGCTTTTGAAAAATACTCCTGATTTATTACTACTCTTAATACTAAGAGAGCTGAAGCTTATAAGTACGAGGACCGGGAGCGTGCCTGCTGCGAAAGAGAGCATAGTAAGCCCTCCTTTTAAAAATCCTCCGGTGGTCAATGTATACACCTGCATGGATTGAGTGAAACCGCAAGGCAAGAAGAAGGTAGCTATACCGGCTAAAAATGGGGTCAAGGTGTGATTTAATTTAGAGACACCCAGAGCTCTCCTAGAAATGAATTTCGGCATAGATGGCTGCAGTTTCTTTGCCCATGGAAATACATCAAGCAGATTTATGCCAAGTATAAGCATGATTATGGCCACCAAGATACCGAGTAAAAATGCCGAAGTGGAACTCAAAGTGAAGGCGGATCCGATGGCGCCTATCACTCCTCCTAATACGAAGAAAGAAATTATTCTACCGGCGTGGAATATTATTTGAGGTTTTATTTTATCTCCTTCTTTGGCGAAAGTGGCGGACATAGAGAGCACCAACCCGCCAACCACAGCCATACAAGTGGAAAGGGAAGCGACAATGCCGACTAGAAGAGCGGTTCCGTATGTGACATTACCCCCGCCTATCAGATGGACTATGCCCAACTTTTGAAGCAAGACAAAAAGACCGACGAATAATATAGCCACAGGTCCGGCAATCTTGAATTCAGACCAGCTTTTTTCGGTTGTTTCTTCCTCAAGAGATATGGCATACCCATTTTCTTTTACCGTTCTTGTTAAAATTTCAGCTACCCCGGCTTTGCCCAAATCACCGAAGTCCGCTGTCACTTCCAAAGAATGGTTTTTTAAATTTGATTTTGCTTCTTTTACCTCGGGGAGAGATCCGATTTTGCTTTCGATAAGAATCACACAGGAATTGCAATGCATCCCGTGAACATTAAATGTGTAATTTTTCATTGATTTATTTTTTTATCTGCTTAAAAAGCCAAATGCCCAGAAGAACCAAGTCCACGAGCACGATAAGCGCTACCAGCGAACCCCATCCGCTTCCCATCATTCCGCTATAACCATAATATCCCATCATAATTTTATTTTTATTAATTTATAATTTCATTCTTTTAATTCGCAGAGAGTTTGTAACCACCGTTACGCTCTCGAATGCCATAATCGACCCCGCAATAGCCGGACTCAATATCCATCCCAAGAAAGGGAAGAGTATGCCTCCGGCTATGGGCAGGCCTATTGAATTATAAGCAAAAGAAGAAATCAAATTCTGCCAGACTATTCTGTTTGTTTTTTGGGAAATACGCACAGCTTCAGCCACTTTTTTTATATCTCCTTTTAACAGAATTATATCCGAACTTTCTATGGCTATATCCGATCCGTCGCTCATTGAAATGGCCACATCCGCTTGAGAGAGAGCCGGAGCATCATTTACGCCGTCCCCGATCATTGCCACCTTGAATCCTTTTTCTTGCAGACCTTTTATTATTTTGAGTTTATCTTCCGGTTTTACATCAGTATAAACTTCGTCTATGCCTAATTCTTGCGCCACAGCTTCGCCTGTTTTTTTGTTGTCTCCGGTTGCCATTACTACTTTAAGCCCCAGTTCTCTGAGCTTTTTTATTTCTTCTTTGGAATCTTCTTTTACCGTGTCGTGTATTTTTATAAGAGACAGCACTTCCGAATCATTGGCAAGATATAATTCTCTTCCCATGACAAAGCGTGAATCATTGAAATCTTTTTTGATGGTTTCTTCCGACTTCCCGATAGATCTGGAGATAAAAGCCAAAGAGCCGAAATAATATTGCCTGCCTTCATACTCCGCGTTCATTCCGTTTCCGGCGATTTCTTTTAAGTTTAAAAGAGGCAGAGCCTTGGTTTTATTTTCTCCGAGCCAATGCGCGACGCTTTCGGAGATCGGATGCTTGGAAGATTTCGCTAAAGAATAAGCGATGGACTTATGCAAATTCACATGTTCCTCATCGCAATTATGATTCTTGTCTTTGCAATATATGCCTTCTATGGCCAGTTTGTTTTCCGTCAAAGTTCCGGTCTTATCGAAGACGATTGCCGTTGTCTTGGATAATTTTTCCAAGCTCTCCGCATTTTTAACCAGAATTCCGCGCTCGGCCCCTTTCCCCACTCCGGCGATTATAGCTGTGGGCGTCGCAAGTCCTAGAGAGCAAGGGCAGGCGATGACAAGGACTGCCATAGAAGCGGATATGGCTAGAGCGAAAGCTTTAGCTTCTCCCATGCTTGCCGGTCCCAATATCATCCAAAGCGCGAAGGAAGCGAGAGAAAGCCCGATTACGATATACACGAATACTCTGGATATCCTATCGGCCATACGCTCTACCGGAGCTTTGGAATTTTGCGCGTTTTCAACGATGGAGATTATATGAGCAAGCGCCGTGTCTTTCGGATTTTTTGTGATTTTTATGTGGAGGATGCCTTGGAAATTCTGTGTTCCGGCGAATACGATGTCATTTATTACTTTGTCGACTGGGATTGATTCTCCCGTTAGGTTCGATTCGTCTATGGAGCTTGCACCGCTTGTTATCACTCCATCGAGCGGTATGCGCTCATTTGGTTTTATTATGACAATATCTCCTATTTCCACTTTTTCCACCGGCAACCGCATTTCTTTCCCTCCGCGGATGACAAGCGCATCTTTGCTTCCCAGGGAAGCAAGTTTTTGCAATGCTTCATTTGTTTTCTTTTTCGCTTTCGTTTCTAAATGCTGGCCCAAAGCTATGAGGCCTATGACGACGATAACCACGTCATAAAAATTTGAAGATACGTTTAAATAAGGAGAGAGTTGTTTTTCAAAAACGGTGATAGCAAGCGAGTATATGAAAGCGGTAACCGTGGAAAGTCCTACCAGGGTATCCATATTGGCCGTTCTGGTTTTAATAAATATCCATACGGCCTTGATATATTTTCTGCCGATTCCGAAAAGGACAAATGAGGCGAATATAGGCATCAGATTTTTTGAAGCATCCGAGACGATGGATGGCATAGAGGGTGCGAATCCTTTGCCGGACAATATTTCCCAGAGCATCATGATGAAAGAAAATGCGACTAAGGGAAGCACGAATTTCATTTCAAGCGCCATATCTATCCATCCGCCATCTTGGCCTTGGCCATGCTCTGCATGATTCATATTTTTATTTAGAGTGTCCGAGAGTGTATAGCCGAAAGGGGAGATAGTATCGTTTAATACGCCGATATCTATTTCCTCGCTATTGAAATCAACTGCGGCTACTTCGGAAGAAAGCTTCACGGATACTGAACCTACCCCGCCTATTTTTTTCAGCCTGTCTTCGATCAAAGCTACACAGCTGGCGCAATGCATGCCGTTTACTTTGTAAGTTTTAGTCAACATTTTTACTTTCTTTTTAATTTATACACTTTTAATACTTCTTTTTTAGCCTTATCCACTTGTCCGGAAGACATTTGATGATGCACGCAATGCCCCAGGTGATTTTCAAGCAGGGCATCCTCGACAGAGGAAAGGCTTTGTTTGACGGCGGAGGTCTGGGTGATTATGTCGATGCAATAAGTATCGTTCTCCACCAGCCTCTGCAATCCGCGGACTTGGCCTTCTATCCGCTTCAATTGCTTGATAATTTTTGTTTTGCCTGTTTCGTCCATATATTTCATATGTTAAAAGTATATACCCTATGGGGGTATATGTCAAGCAGGGTGGAAATAATAAATTTAATTCTGCTAGCCGTTTGGGCTGAAGTTGGAAACTTATTTAGATAATAATAAAAAGCCTTGATAAGTTCAAGGCTTTTTTAATATACCGACTGTAATTATTAATTACAAACACTTTTCTTCAATCAATGAATCAAGTGTTCTTTCAAAATTTTCGGTACCG
>DAHVYC010000059.1 GCA_027327845.1 Candidatus Nomurabacteria bacterium | reverse complement strand
TGCAGTTGAAATTATTGGTAATTCCAAAACGCATAAATATGTCTGTAGTTCGTGTGGTTTGGAACTTGGTGCCTGTTATAAAATAGCCCAACGAGAGCCAAAAGGTTGCGACAAACCTCAAAAAAGAAAAATTTTTGAGGGAGAAGAAGAAGTAAATACAAGTGGATTAATTTTAGAATAAATTTAAAAGATGCCTCGAAAACTCGGGGCATTTTTTTTATTTTTAAAATTCTTATAACTGCTGTTATAATATATATTATGGAAAGTGAAAGCGGGGCAATTCAATTTCAGGGTCTTTCAGGGGTAGAAGCCGACAAAATTTTAAAGGAAGATGGTTTTAATGAATTGCCTTCTCAGAAAAAAAGAAATAGTTTTTCAATTTTGCTAAAAGTTTTATCCGAACCGATGCTCATCTTGTTGGTAGGAAGTGCGGTTATTTATTTATTCATGGGTGAAATAAAAGATTCTTTGACGCTTCTCTTCAGTGTATTTGTGGTTATCAGTATTGCTTTTTATCAAGAAAGGAAGACGGAGAAGACCCTTGAAGCACTAAGGGATTTATCAAGCCCCAGAGCTTTGGTGATAAGGGATGGTGAACAAAAAAGGATTGCTGGTCGGGAAGTGGTGAAAAATGATATTATTATAATTCGTGAAGGAGATAGGGTTCCGGCGGACGCTGTCGTTTTAGATTGTGAAAATCTTTCTGTAGATGAATCACTTTTGACTGGAGAATCTATTCCTGTAAAAAAATCTGAATGGGATGGAAAGATGCAAAACAAAAGACCTGGTGGAGAGGATTTACCTTTTATATATTCTGGTTCAATGGTGATAAACGGTCGTGGAGTGGCTAAAGTAATTTTTACTGGTCTTAACACTGAAATTGGAAAGATTGGAAAAAGTTTAGAAAGTATAAAAAGTGAAGACACCCTTTTACATAAAGAAACGACGAAGATAGTCCGTGGAGTGGCTATCATCGGAGGAATTCTTTGTCTCTTGGTGGTCCTTTCTTATTTTCTTATTAAAGGCAACCTTATTCAGGGATTTTTAGCTGGGCTTACTTTAAGTATGGCAATATTGCCAGAGGAATTTCCAGTTGTTCTCTTAATATTTTTAACCTTAGGAGCTTTGAGAATTTCCAAGAGAAAAGTATTGACCCGACATTCTGCAGCCATAGAAACACTAGGGGCTACGACAGTACTTTGTACGGACAAAACAGGAACATTAACAGAGAACAGGATGGAATTGAATAGTCTTTATTCTGAAGAATCTTTTTATGAACTAAACAACTCTGAAATAGTTTTGCCAGAGAAATTTATGAATCTTTTAGAGTACGGAGTTTTGGCTAGTCGTAAAGACCCTTTTGACCCGATAGAAAAAGAATTGAAAAGAGTAAGTCTTTTACATTTTAAAAATTCTAGAAAAATAGGGGAGAATTTTTCGTTAATGAAAGAATATCCATTGTCTAAAAATCTTTTAGCTATGTCGCAAGTGTGGCAACCGAAAGAAAAAAAAGATTTAATACTCGCTTCTATGGGAGCACCAGAAGCTATTTTAGATTTATGTCATTTTGACGCTGGAAAAGAAAATGAAATTTTAAGTAAGGTGAAAGAAATGTCTCAAAAAGGTTTGCGTGTATTGGGCGTTGCCAAAGGCATATTTTCAGAAATTAATTTACCAGAAAATCAACATGATTTTGATTTTGAATTTATGGGGCTCCTAGGTTTTATTGACCCCGTGCGTACGACGGTACCCTTAGCTGTGAAAGAAGCCTACGAAGCAGGTATGAGAATAATAATGATTACGGGAGATTATTCTGGTACTGCTCAATTTGTCGCAAAAAAAATTGGTTTAAAAAATTCGGAAGAATTTTTGACAGGAGAAGATTTAGGGAAAATGAGTCATCTTGAATTAAGAGAAAAAATAAAAACAGTGAATATTTTTGCTAGAGTTTTTCCTGAGCAGAAACTACTTATTGTAAACGCTTTAAAAGATAATGATGAAATTGTGGCTATGACTGGAGACGGAGTAAATGACTCTCCAGCCTTAAAATCTGCCCATATTGGTATCGCTATGGGAGAAAGGGGGACGGATGTTGCACGAGAAGCTTCTTCTTTAGTTTTACTAAATGACGACTTTTCTTCGATTGTCGTTGCTGTCCGTTTAGGAAGAAAAATATATGATAATTTAAAAAGAGCAATGGGGTATATTTTAGCCGTGCATGTGCCTATTGCTGGGATGTCTATCCTGCCCTTACTTTTTGATATGCCTATTGTTTTACTTCCAGCCCATATTGCTTTTTTAGAATTAATTATTGACCCTGCGTGCTCGATAGTTTTTGAATCAATAAAGGAGGATAAAGATATAATGAAAAGACCACCAAGAAATTTACGATATCCAATGTTCAACTCTAAAACTATATTGATCAGTTTAATTCAAGGTTTAGGAGTTTTAATAGCCACTTTCATTCTATTTATTTTGCTGTTAAATATGGCAAAAGCGAATTAGAAGCACGTTCTTTCGCTTTTGCTTCTCTGGTTTTTTCTAGTTTAATGCTCATTATTATTAATCTATCTTGGAGTAAAAATATTTACAAAACATTTTTTTCTGCCGGCAAAGTATTATTTATTATCTTCTTTGGCGCCTTGGCGTGTCTTTTAGCTGTTTTGTATGTTCCATTTTTTGCTGGTTTATTCCATTTGGCACCTCTTTCACTGGGTGACCTCGCTTCCATTGGTATAGTCGTCTTTATTAGTTTGGTTTGGTTTGAAATATTAAAATTATTCAAAAATATTGCCTAAAAATTTGAATTTTTTATGA
>DAHVYC010000058.1 GCA_027327845.1 Candidatus Nomurabacteria bacterium | reverse complement strand
TGAGCCACTTTATCCATTTTTTAAAAATGTAATTTCCGAGAGTGAAAAGCCTAAACTAGACAAAGCATACAAAGTTTATTTGGCGGACTTCGTCACTACCGAAGACGGTACAGGAGTCGTACACACGGCTGTAATGTACGGACAAGACGACTTTGTTCTTGGTAACGAGATAGGCCTGCCCAAGCACCACCTAGTAGGGCTGGATGGAAAATTTTTATCTGGTACCGGGTTTTTGGAAGGGCGTTTTGTTCGCGATGAGGAAGTCGCCGTTGATATCATAAAAGATCTTGCCGACAGAGGCCTTCTCTTTAAAAAAGAAAAATACGAACACTCATATCCACATTGCTGGCGATGCAAAACTGCTCTCATATATTACGCTCGAGATTCATGGTATATCAAAATATCCGATAGGATCAAAAAAGGAATGATTGAAGAGAATGAGACTATCAACTGGGAACCTTCACATATAAGAGAAGGGCGTTTCGGTGAATGGTTGAAAGATGCCAAAGATTGGGCTATCTCTAGGGAAAGGTATTGGGGTACTCCGCTTCCGGTGTGGACTTGTGATACTTGTAAAAAAGTGGATGTGATTGGGGGCATAGAAGAATTAAAATCAAAAACAAGAAAATCCGGAAATAGGTATTTTGTGATGAGGCACGGAGAGGCGGAGAATAATATTCAAGAAGATGTTTTTCACGAGGAAGAGGAATTGAGAGCTAAGCTTACAGAAAAAGGCAAGGGTCAGATTAAAGATAGTTCTAAAAATTTTAAAGCAAAAGTGGATGCCGTATTTTGTTCTACTATGGTAAGAGCCAAAGAAACAGCTGAACTTTTTTGCGAGCAAATAAATTTCCCGAAAGATAAAGTAATTTACGATGAACGCATAAAAGAATGGACGCCCAGCACTTTATTTGAAGGCAAACAGAGGATTTCTTTCAAAGAATATTACGATTATAAATATTTAGACCACCCCGATGAAGTTTTGCCCGGAGGAGAAAGTTTTGCTCAAGTGATAAAAAGAGTCGGAGACTTCATATATGAAATAAATTCGAAATACTCTAATAAAAATATTTTGATAATAAGCCATGGTAATGCCACGAGTGCTCTGAGTTTTATAGTTGGTGGTTTTTCTCTCGATTCTTTGTCGAGTAAAAACAATCCATTGATTTATCTAAAAAATGCGGAGATAAGAGAGTTTAATTTTGTCCCTCTTCCTCACAACGAAAATTATGAGCTTGATTTACACAAGCCATATATAGACGAAGTTGAATTAAGATGTACTCATTCGACAGGAGGACAAGTTTGCGGTGGAAAACTTTCCCGTAGCAAAGAAGTGATGGATGTGTGGCTTGATTCCGGGGCTATGCCTTTCGCAGAGGATCATTATCCATTCGAAAACAGGAAATGGATAGAAGGGAAAGGGTATCCAGCTGACTTTATTTCCGAGGCTATAGATCAGACCAGGGGTTGGTTTTATACCTTGCATGCCGTGGGCGTGCTTATGGGAAGAGGCAAGGCGTTTAAAAACGTTATCTGCTTGGGGCATTTACTGGATGCAAAAGGTAAAAAGATGTCTAAGTCTTTGGGCAATGTTATAGATCCTTGGAATATGATGGACAAATATGGCGCTGATACACTGCGTCTTTGGATGTACTCTGTAAACCAGCCGGGGGAGTCGAAAAATTTCGATGAGAAGACAGTACTTGAATTACACAGGCAAGTTTTCGGCTTACTGTATAATGTCTTGGCTTTCTATGATTTATACAGGGACAAAAGCCTAGAGGAGAAAGAGTGCAAGCATCCATCGAATATATTGGATAAATGGATATTATCTAGATTAGATGAATTGATAAATATTTCTACAGAAAACCTGGACAGTTTCAAGCTTCTAGAGCCGGCAAGAGCTATACGAGATTTTATAGGAGATCTGTCTACCTGGTATTTGCGCCGTTCCAGGGACAGAATAAAATCCTCCTCCGCCGAAGGCTCCGGAAGGACGCAGGAAGGAGACGAAGCCAAAAGAACCCTGTATTATGTACTGAAGACTTTAGTGAAGATAATGGCTCCGTTTGCCCCATTTGCTACGGAAGATATTTGGCTGAAACTTAAGAATGAAAAAGACAAAGAGAGTGTTCATTTGGAAAAATGGCCGGAAGAGCGCAAGAAAATTTTACAAGAAATCTTCGGTTTTCTGAAGAAGGCTCCAGTGGTGGAAGAAATGGAAAAGACGCGTGAAATTGTGTCTTTAGGGCTTGAGGCACGCCAAAGAGCCGGAATAAAAGTCCGCCAGCCTCTTTCTTCTATCCAAATAAAGATGAAAGACGGGACGCTAGAAGATGAATATATTGCATTAATAAAAGATGAGTTGAATGTAAAAGAAATTATTTTCAACGAAGAGATCGAAAATGAAATCTTGCTTGATACGAACCTGACAGAAGAGCTCAAAGAAGAAGGATTTTATCGAGAGCTTTTAAGGGGAATACAGGATATTAGGAAAAAAATGGGCCTTACCCCGAACGATGTTGTCTCTATTGCCGTGGAAACAAGCGAAGAAGGCAAAAAATTAATCCGTAAATTTGAAACTGACTTATTAAAAGTTGTCCTTGCTTCAAAAATAGAATTTAAATCAAATAACGAACCAGAAATAAAAATTAACGAGCTAGTGTTTAAATTAGAAATTAAAAAATAAAATTATGAAAACTATTTTAGTTGATGCAGTTGATTGTTTTGTCTCAGAAGATGGTCAAACTTTTAAGGAAATGTTTGAACTTCTGGAGATGTATCATAATAAGAAAATCATCCTTACAGGGGCTACCTATGAGAA
>DAHVYC010000057.1 GCA_027327845.1 Candidatus Nomurabacteria bacterium | reverse complement strand
CCGATCTCGCATGTTATAACTTCCGGCTTCTTTAAAAACAGTCTTTATGCAGATATATCCAGAGGAGAACAAAATACAGCTACAGCATCTGAACCATATAATCAAAACCTTTCTGCTAATTCTCGATCTTATTTTATAAGAAACTCCGACAATTTGGATAAAAAATATAAAGTATCCGCCGCAGCTTATTTGGTTGGGGATCTGGATACTGGAGAAATAATCATTGAAAAGAATAAAGATGCAGTATATCCATTGGCTTCCGTTTCTAAACTTATGACAGCCCTGGTAACGGAAAATCTTACAAACGGAAAAGATGTCGCTTCCGTATCAAAAAAAGCACTTTCCACATATGGCAAGAATGGCAACTTCAAATTAAAAGAAAAAATAAAAGTTTCAGACCTACTCTTCCCTTTGCTTCTTGAGTCCAGTAATGACGCCGCAGAAATAATAGCAGAGTATTTCGGCCGAAACTCTTTCTTGAAAAACATGAATAGTGTGGCAGAGAATATAGGAATGACAAAAACATTCTTTGAAGATCCGAGTGGGCTTTCTCCTGATAATAAGTCTAGTGTTTCGGATATGTTTCGCCTAGCTCAATATATAAAAGAAAAAAACCCCGACATTTTCAATATAACAACAAAAAGGTCCTACTCGACTGGCAAGCATAATTGGTTCAGTAATAACCAATTCCTCCGCGAAGATGGATACGCGGGGGGCAAAAGCGGATATACCGACCTCGCTCTTCAGACCGTTATTTCCACTTTTTCAATCCCTACATCCAATTCTCAAAAGAGAAATCTAGGCATTACCCTCCTCCGAAGCAAAGATCGGTTTAAAGATGTTGAAAATATAGTAAAGTACCTAGAAAAAGATGTCTTCTATGGGAATCAATCGGACATAAGCGCCGAATGGGTAAAAGAAAACGGCAATATAGCAGATACGTATGAGCAAAATTTCGTCGATCTGTATTTCGCCGGAGACATAATGCTGGATAGAGGGGTAAAAAATTCGGTTAATAAAAATTTAAAAGGAGATTATTCCGCATTATTTGAAAAATTAGGAACACTAAAAAAATCAGACATAGCTTTTGCTAATCTGGAAGGGCCTGCATCTGATACGGGAAAAGACATGCACAATCTCTATTCATTTAGAATGGACCCTTCGGTTCTGCCTGCACTCAAGGGTGCCGGTTTTTCGGTACTTTCTGTCGCCAATAACCATGAGGGAGATTGGGGGAGAATCGCTTTTGAAGACACCATGTCTAACATGAAGGAAAATGAAATCGCATACACCGGTGGAGGACAAGATAAAAACGAAGCAGAAACTCCTACGATCGTGGAAAAATACGGGATGAAGATAGGATTCTTGGGTTTCTCTGATGTCGGACCGAATTGGCTGAATGCATCCGAGAAAGAATCCGGGATACTTCTCGCGAGCGACCCCTATTTCGATGAAATAATACAAAGAGCTGGAAAACAAGTCGACTTTTTGATAGTCTCCTTCCATTTTGGAGACGAATACAAGAAAAAACATAATTTAAGACAGGAATATTTGGCCCATAAAGCTATAGACGACGGAGCTAAAATAATTATAGGATCTCATCCGCATGTAATAGAGGATACAGAAATTTATAAAGGAGGATTCATCGCCTATTCCTTGGGCAACTTGATATTTGATCAAGGTTTTTCGGAAGGTACTATGGAGGGCATGCTTCTTAAGGTAAGATTGGAGAGAAATGGAAATATGAGCGTTAAAAAAGATATATTAAAATTAGGCAAATCTTTTCTTCCAGACAAGCTTATAGAGGGAAAAGAGGAAAAAATAAAATTTTAACTATATTCTATGTTTATTTAGCTATAGCTGTGGCTTCATCGAGCTTTACGGAAAGAAGTTTTGAAGAACCGTCGGAACCTATGGTGACTCCATACAAAGTACCGGCCCTAGACATGGTTTCCCTGTTGTGAGTAACGACTATAAGCTCTGATTTGCGCGATAGTTTCTGCAACATATCTCCGTATTTTCTGGAATTCGCTTCATCTAGAGCAGCATCTGTTTCATCCAATACCAAAAACGGAGGCGGATTTACTTGAGACATAGCAAAAAGAAGCGCTATGGAAGTAAGAGATCTTTCTCCTCCGGAAAGAGCATTCAAGTCTCTCACTTTTTTATGAGGAAGAGAGACATTTATTTCCACGCCTTGTTCAGGGGGAGTTTCTTCTTCGGTTTCCTCTAATTCATCTTCGCCCTTTTTCCTTCTTACTTCGGTCACCACCGAAAGAAAGCCCGATCCACCATCGAACATAAGGTTAAAAAACTTTCCAAATTCTATATTTATTTTCTCTATCCCTTCTTTAAATTCTGCATCTATCTTTTCCTTCAAATCTGCTATAAGCGAATGGATGGATTCTATGCTTTTCTCCAAATCTTCCATTTCTTTAGCTAGGAAATTGTCTCTTTCCCTTACCTCTTCGTATTCCTTCATTAAATCTGATCCTCCTCCGAGGCCAGCATCTTCTAGTTTCATTTTTATACGCTCAATTTTTTTTCTTAATTCTTCTTGGGCGTTTTTATCTATCGTTTCAGCAACCTCAAAATTTTTATAGGAAAAAATTTCAGCACCTATAAAAACTTCCCCTTCTTTTATTTCATTTTCAAAAGCTTCCCCTTCTCTATTTAAATTCTCTTCTTTCATAGACAATAATCCCAAAGAAGAAGTAAGTTCTTGAAGCTTGACTCGAAGATCGAATCTCTCTTTTTCTTTCAAATGCACTGATTCATTTTTTTCTGAAATTTTCTTTTTAAGGATTTCCGCTCTCTCTAATATATTCTTTTCTTCCTTTTGCACTTTCTCCACCTCTT
>DAHVYC010000056.1 GCA_027327845.1 Candidatus Nomurabacteria bacterium | reverse complement strand
TAATTTTCTCTAAATACTCCTCTCTCTCGTATTCCACATTTTCTATACAATAAGACTTCCCCCTTAAGTTCCAGCACATAAAACAGTTCTGACAGTTACGGCAATCGTATAAAAAATACGAACTTACGCAATCACGCGAATGCATAGAATAGAAAAGTTTATATGAATGATGGCATTCGGAAATGTCATAGCATTTTTCGCAATTAAAACATACATATGCATCTATAGAATTCTTAACTCTTATGTTTCTATATGAATAGTAAAGATCTTCACATTCTTCCATTGAACGAGATAAGTAGCAATTCTTTGAATTCCATACGTCATCACACCAATCGCATCCGGTATTTTTTATTCCATTTTGGTGCGGATGAGGCACTTTCTCTTGTAGTTCTTTAAGCTGATCAAAAAATGGTCGGCTGGGGTCATAATCTTGTCCATAATCGAGCCCTTCCCATTTATCGCTATACCATTCTATGGAAGAATAAATCGGATACCTGCTTTCTTCCGGTAAAACAGTTATAAGATTTTCTCCAGACAAATCGGATTTACCCTTGCGAAATTTTCCAAACATCCAAAAAGCCAAATGTGATTTTATCCGGCAAAAATGGCATATTAGAGGCAACCCTATGCCTACTTTTTCATACAAAGAAAGTTCGCTATTTGATATAGTAAATTTTTCACCGCAATGTTCACATTCCCTATTTTCCTTTTGGTGATTCGCCTGGTTCATTGTATTCAAAAACATTTACCCTGGCAGCTCTTATCACTCTGCCTGTCCCGCCCTCCCGCGGATCACTTCCTATGACGTATCCTTTTTGAATTACTTTTGCTATTTTATGATTCTCCTCTTTATTTTCTGTAGCGACCATCTCTATAGACTGGTGAATATTAGGGTCAAAATTCTCCCCTATTTTTCCTATTTCTTTTACGCCATATTCTTCGAAAACATTGTTGAGCTGAGCATAAATATATTCGATGCCTTTTCGCCAATTTTCATCCACCTTATCCCAGGTCTCCTTGTTGGAAAATGCCATATTAAAACTATCTAAAACGGTCAAAAACCTGGTCAAAATGCGCTCCCTGATAGATTCAGAGAAATTAGACCTCCTGTCGTCCTCTTGTTTTTTATAATTGGAAAAATCGGCTCTCTCTTTCTGCCAACCAGTAAGATATTCTTCTTTTTCTTTTTTACATTCCTTGAGGTCGGCTCTGAGTTTTTTTAGGGTTTTTTTCAAATCTTCCTCCCCATCTTCGTTAAATTCAAACTCAAGAACCTCCGATTCCTCCCCTCTTTGTTCTTTTTCATTTTTTTCTGTATCTTTTTCATCCATAAATGTATATTAGCATAAATTCTAAAAAACAAAAAACAAAAATTTCAAGAGTCGTGGGTCCCCTGTCCTTATGACTCCGAGGGTGAAGGCTCAGAAATTTTTCGGTTTTTTGTTTTTTAGAATATAAAAAAATTCAAGAATCAATATTTTGAGAGGTTTGTGGTCAAAGTACGTGTCCCGCTATTTCCGGCTCACTGTCAAAAACAGTTCGCATCGGAAATTTTCTCTTGCACGAAATCGCAGTAAACGCTAAGCAGTTAGCGTTTACTCCACTTTGGAGCTTTGCGGGCTTTCTTGAGACCGAATTTTCTCCTTTCTTTTGCCCTGGAATCCCTTTTCAAGTATCCTAAGACTTTCAATTTTGAACGCATCTCCGCATCGGAAAGCACTAACGCTCTAGAGAGACCGTGACGGACAGCTTCAGATTGAGAATGTATTCCTCCTCCGCTTACTTTTGCTTCCACTTTCCATTTATTTTCAGTCTTTTCTTCGCCAGCGACTTTAGATAATGGATCATAGATGAGTCTTCGCTCTTCTTCAGTACTGAAATATTCCTTTGCATCTTTTCCATTCACTAAAAAGCTTGTCTTCGAAGACTTCCATATTCGTACTCTGGCTGTGGAAGTTTTCCTTCTACCTACTGCTTCTATATATTTTTCTTTTGTATTTTTCTTATCCATATCTATTGTGAAATAATAAAGAGACGAATTACTCTTCTATTTTTAAATTTTTTAACATCTGCTTTTTTAATTTATTTGAAGGCAACATGCGATAAACAGCGAGCCTTAGCAATTCTTTCATTCCTTTCTTTTCTTTTGTTTCAGGGCCGGAAAGAATGCGCAAACCTCCTCTATGGCCTGAATATCTGGTGTGATATATCTGTTCCAACTTCTTAACTGTTATTTTTATCTTTGAAACGTTCAACACATTTACTTTCATACCTGAAAAAACATTCCTTTCGTAGGAAGCTTTATTTTTACCCATTAGAAAATGAGCTACTTCGCTGGCAACTCTTCCTAAAGTTCTTCCTTCCGCATCTATTGTTTTTATTTCGTCTTTTTTCATAATTATTATAATTTTAGACGTCGGACATCTTGGATTCTTGATGTCCAACTTCTTTATGTAAATTCTATAAGTGCCATTTTTGTACTATCTGACTTCCTGACTCCAAGTTTTAATATTCTGGTATATCCACCCTTTTTATCGATATATTTTGGAGCTATAACCTTAAAAAGTTTTTCCGTTTCTTTCTTACGATTTGAAAGTTTAGAAACCACAAATCTGCGCCTAGACATATCGTCCTTTTTAGCCTTAGTAATCAACTTCTCTATAAACGGACGGAGCTCTTTCGCTTTTGGTTCAGTAGTCTTAATTTTTCCACGAATTATGAGGTTTAATGCTAAAGAGTTTATCAGTGCTTTCTCTGAAGAGCTTTACGATATTATGGTAATGTTGATAGGCGCATGGAAAGACGGCAGGTCTATTAACACTGTACTTCGGGACACCATTGAGATTCTTGATGGATACACGCTGGAAGATTTGCTT
>DAHVYC010000055.1:2586-2878 GCA_027327845.1 Candidatus Nomurabacteria bacterium | reverse complement strand
AAAATAGTAGAATTTCATGAGTAAGCTAAAGTTTGCGCTAGGAATCTTATAAGTAGTATAATTAATACATTATCATTTAATTTCGTGACTTAGGGCCCGCAAAAACATGGAATATTTATTTTTATTAGGTAGAGTTTTATTGGGAGGATATTTCGTCTTAAACGGAATTAATCACTTTAAAAATTTAAATAATCTTACCGGATATGCGCAGATGAAAGGAGTACCTATGCCTAAAGAAGCGGTACTGCTAACCGGTCTTATGCTTCTCTTGGGGGGATTAGGAGTGCTTTTG
>DAHVYC010000055.1:0-2576 GCA_027327845.1 Candidatus Nomurabacteria bacterium | reverse complement strand
ATGTTGGTAACGACTTTCAAAATGCATCAGTATTGGAAAGTTACCGATGCGGGGATGAAAATGGGCGAAGAAATAAATTTTAAAAAGAATTTAGCTCTTCTTGGAGCGCTTCTTATGCTCCTTGCTATACCACTGCCTTGGATGTTTACCTTATTCTAGAAAAATCCAAACACGCTTTTTAGGAATTTATCAAACCAGCTCTCGGAAGGGGGGCTGGTTTTGGTTTCTTTTGGATCCGTAAGGCTATTTACAACAGGGGCTGTATTTTCTTTTTTGAAGTTTTTTATGGAAAGTTTTTTTACGGGTTTTTCAGGTGGGTTAGTATTATCTTTACTATTTTGTTCCGTAATGGATGGAGAAATATTTTCCGCCTCTTGTTTATCGAAATGGCGCATTATTTGACTCCAAGTTTTTCCAGACATAACGGAAGCGACATAAGCTGTTTCCCAAATTTTATTTGCCATACTTTCGTTTTTTATGCTTCCATCGGTATCTTGTGCATTATAAAGGAAATCAAGTGGGGTTCTTGAATCTTTTCCCATTCCGATTTTCCAATCTTCCGGTTTTTCTCCCAAGGAAAGTATGCCCTCCAATACCCAAGCAGTGGAAGAAGCATCATTGCCCCAGCTACCATCGCTTTTTTGGCTTTGCTTTAAAAAACCCCTGGCTTTATCCAAAGCATATTCGATTTTCGGATCCTCCTTTAAAGAAGATAAAGCTTCTATACCAGCACCAGTAAGATCCGGAGAACCATCCCAAGATCCATCGATTTTCTGTCTTCCAAGTACGAAATATATATCATCTTTTATTATTTTATCCTCGGCTTTATATCCGGCATTCTGTAGGACAATGAGAGCGAATATATCATCATTATCTTTGTCTATGTCCCCGAACTGTTTTCCGTCAAATCCATCAGTGATTTTTTTTATATAATTTTCTCCGTTTGTATTGTATGGATTAAGACCCAAAGACATCAGGGCCATAGCATGCCTTTCATAATCTGTTACAAGGTCGCCGGATATGTTTGTTTCCCCGAAGTGTTTGATCAGTCTTATAATATTTTCCTGATGTCCGTCTTCTCCAGCCAATGCCAGGGTGGACCAATCAGTATACAAATCTTCCCCGAATGATCCGTTATCTTTTTGTTGAGATATTAAAAATTTAATAGCATTTTCTTTATCAAAAGTTTTTGCCTTATTGTTTTGGTCGGATGAATCTTGATCTGGGGTCGTAGGAGAAGAGGGAAGAAGAGGCTCGGATCCGGTAGGGGCGAGAGGGGTTACAGGGTCTATAAAATCGAGAGAAACCAAATCATTCGGAGCAAGGTCATATTCATTGAGTCCCACCATGGCCGAGACAGAATTCAATGACCAGTTCCAATAATGATATACATCATTATTGTTTTTATCCTTGGATGTATAGCCGGATATTCCATTGAGAGAAGTGAGATATACCCCAGGGGCCCATTGCCAGCTCCAGGTACTCGGAATACCAGACTGGAGTACGGCGCAGTAAGGGGTAGTCTTTAGGGTGCCGTGGTTGTCGCTGTCGCATGGAGTGACGGAGATAACTTGATTATATATGGTAGTGGATGGAGTTTTTATAGAGAGATGAATAGATGTACTTGCGTAAGCAGAACTTGAATAAAATAACAGAATGAAACCTACCACAGAAATAAATATTTTTTTATTTTTTAAATTTTTCATAAATTATATTTTTAATCTTCTAATTCAACCCTTTTTCATATTGCCAAGAAACGACATCTCCTCCTTTTATTTCATAATTTGATACCCCGACTTCGGCTTTTTGACCATTTACGTAATATATCCAATTAGTATCCCCGTTGTTTCTTATGCCATTTATTTCCTCGATGAATTTTCCCATACCAGCGTAATCTCTGTATTTAAAATTAATTTTTCCTTTTTCCTCCAGCCTCTCCATAAACCTAAATACTGTCTCCGTACCTATTATTTTTTCCTTATACTCTTTCTTATTTATTAGAAGGGTAGCTTCAGCTTGATTTTCTATATTTTGCGATTGGGGAGGGGAAGCTGATGTTTCTATATTATTAATAGGTTGCTTCGATAAAGTTTTTTGTTTTGCGCCGGAAGTCAGGATAAATATGGCGAGAAATATAAAGACAGCGGAAATAGCGATAATTATTTTAATCTTTTCTTTACCATTTTTTTCTTTTTGTAAATATGTTTTTTGCATAAAAAAAATTCTGCGGAGCAGAATTTTGGGTCCTCAAAGAGACGAGGAGTATCCTGCTCGGGAAAATCTGATGTTTTACATCAGGCGAAAATTGGCTGGCATTCGGACTCGTTCCCTCGACAAAGCTCGGGACTTACCGTAGCGGCACTGTACCGGAATCTAACCGGTTTCCCCAACCAACTTCAATAATTTTAATGAACTACCTAATTCTATTCTTTTTGGACTGCCTGTCAATTTTTACTGTGGAAAAAATAAAATAAGCGAATATAATACTTCTTATGGTTAAAATAATGATTTTTGGAACTTTTGACGGATTACATAAAGGGCATTTCTCTTTTTTTAAACAGGCTAGGAAACTCGGC
>DAHVYC010000054.1 GCA_027327845.1 Candidatus Nomurabacteria bacterium | reverse complement strand
TTTCTTAGGGTAAAACTCGAATTTACTCCCCTTATATAATCAATGGTCGATCTATTTACTCCGTTTTTGTATAAAATTATAGACAAAGTCTCCAGACTGGCTTTTGAAAGCTCTTTATTAAGTTCTTCTTTTTGTAAGTTCTCTATCAAGTCGGAAACTTCCGGGGCGGTTCCCAGGCTTACCTCATTGTCTTTTTCTTGTAAAACTATCCCTCTCCCCTTCAAATTCTCTTTCAAACTATCCAGGCCTTGGTTCAATTCCTGTTGTCCAACCTTTAAAACCTCAGAAAGTTTCTTTCTTGAAATCGGTTCTCCTCTCCAGAAAAGTATAGCTTCTATTTTTTGCTGTAATTCCATAAATTTATCTTATCGCAAGGTTTCCTGTAAATTTTTTAGTCCGAGGGTCCCGCTTTGGTCCCCTAAATGCGCCCAAAGAAGGGCGCAGGACAAAAAATTTACAGGAAACCTTGCGATTCATGATTTTTCTCAATTATAATATCGCCAAAATTATCTTCTTGCATCGCATGAAGCATGCCTTGCCTGACAAGTTCCAGCATAGCAAGAAAGCTTATAATTACAAACAACTTTTCCTCTTTCGTCTTCCCTTGTCCGGAAAAATCCTTAAAAGTAGTCTTTACTGATTCCTCTATTCTTTCGGTGAGTTTGGATATCATTTCTTCTATACTTATGACTTTCTTTACTTCCACTTCCGGCAAGAAAACCTTTTTCGGCATTCTACCCAGAGCATCGTGCGCAAAAGTCATCATGCTTTCTTTGGTTATTTGGTCATCCGGTAAAAATACCAAGAACTCATTTTTTCTTTCCTCGGGGAAAAATATAATTTTTTTCCCGAAAATGCCAGATATCTCCTTGCTCAATTTTGTATAAAATTCGTACAACCTTAACCTATCTTCAAGATTGCGAATATCGCCTTCTTCTTCCTGTGAGAGTGAAAGATCCGGCAACAATGATTTGGATTTTATCAATATGAGAGTAGCAGCTACGGCTATAAAATTTGAGATCTCGTGCGTTCTTTCTTCTTTTGGTATCTGGAGTTCTATTTTTTTTACATAATTCAGGTAATCTTCAGTCACCTGAGCCAAAGACAGATCATTTATAAAAAATTTCCTCTCCTCTATCAAGGATAATAAAAGATGAAAAGGGCCTTCAAAGTTAGCTGTTTTTATTTTATAAACCTCTTTTTCCATTTAAATAGATTTTTCTATGAATTTATAGAGCAACCTGACCGGTGCACCCAAAGCTCCAGCGGACAAATATTCTCCCGGAGTTGAGGTCATCCGCGGAGCTATATCTATATGCGCCCATTTGAATCCTTTTATGAATTGATAAAGAAAAATAGCTCCATATATGGCCCCGCCATATCTTGAGTCTTTATTATGTATATTTGTCCAGTCACCCAAAGTTCCTTTTATATCATTTTCGTATTCTTCCCATAATGGCAAACGCCAGACATATTCCCCTGTTTCTTCACCTATTTTCTCTAGGCTTTGAGCCAATTTATCATCATCTGTAAATAAAGCGGAGGCTTTTTCCCCTAGTGCTACCATTGCGGCTCCAGTGAGCGTCGCGGTATCTATAACAACAGCTGGATTATATTTCTTCGCATATGAAAGCGCGTCGGCTAAAATTACCCTTCCTTCGGCATCAGTATTGAGCACTTCTATAGTACTACCGGACATAGAACGTATAACGTCCCCGGGTCTGTAACTTTTTCCGGAAGCCATATTTTCTACCGAAGGGATAAGTCCCACCACATTTGCTCTTAGTTTCATCTTAGCGGCAAGGGCCACAGTATGTATCACCGCTGCCCCTCCGGACATATCCATGTTCATACCAAGAAGACCGTTAGAAGGTTTTAAATTGATTCCTCCTGTATCGAAAGTCACCCCCTTACCTACCAAAACTACGGGACGATTTTTTTTAGCTCCACCCCAGTATTCCATTATTATGAATTTGGATTCTTCATCCGAACCCCTACCTACAGAAAGTATTGCTCTCATTTTTTCTTTTTCCATTTCTTTTTCCCCAAGCACTGTAACTTTCACAGGCATTCCTTTGACTGCCTCTTTTGCTTTTCTTGCCAAAATTTGAGGAGTCATATCTCCTCCGGGGGTATTTGCTAAGTTCCTGGTTTTATTTATTTCTTCCGCTAAAATTTTTCCTTTTAAAATAGACTTTTTAACTTTTTCGTTTAAGGTTCCATATATTACCGTTTCCTTTACGGAAGAAAAACCTTCTTTGGGCGGAGTTTTATATTGTGTAAATTCATATTCGGCAAAAGGAAGTTCTGTGCCGATTATCTCACCTAGTTCTTCGTCACTTATTTTTATTTTTGAAAATTTAAAATCATTAAAGTTGAAATAAATTTTTTCTGCTTTTACGCCTTTAGCTAAAATGATTGTTTTACGCAGAAGTAAAAAAAGCTTCCTCAAATTCATCTTGTTTTCTTCTTCGCTTTTTAAGTATAAAGTTTTTACTCCTTTTTCTTTGATTATTTCATCGGAATAGCCTTGTCCTACCAAAACAGAAAGAGCGTTTTTTTCTATATTATTTGCATTATTTTTGAAAGTTATTTTCATTGGTTTAAAGTTAAAATCCTTCAGTAGATAATCTCTCATCTATTCTATTCATATCTCTCGGGAACATGGCTGCTTCGCGTATATTCTTTAGGCCGAGGATCTGCATGGTTATGCGCTCAGCCCCGAAAGCGAAGCCACCTTCCGGAGGAACCCCATATTTAAACGCTTCTAGAAACATTTTAATTTTTGCCGGATCCATCTTCCAGATTTTCACATGCTCCATAAGCTCCATGAAATCATTTATCCTGCGTCCGCCGGAGAGCCATTCTACTCCTCTACACAGTAAATCCATACCCTCATTGTATTCAGGATCTTCCTTGCTTGGATATACATAAAA
>DAHVYC010000053.1 GCA_027327845.1 Candidatus Nomurabacteria bacterium | reverse complement strand
TTTGTTCTTATTTTCTTCTTCAATCTTATTCTTTTTTCGTCTTTCTTTTTCATATTTATGGTTTCTACAAGTTAAAGCTATTATGCCGTTTTCTTCCCTTGCTTCCTTCTTATAACTTCATTCTCATAACGCATACCTTTCCCTTTATATGGTTCAGGCTTTTTTAATGCACGTATATATGCACTGAAACTTCCTACTAATTCTTTATCAATCCCAGAAATTGTAATATTATTCTTCTCGGCTGTAGCCGTTATGCCTTCTGGTATCGGTACGACTACCGGATGCGAAAACCCGAGAGAAAATACAAATTCTTTACCGGAACCGGATTTAGCTTGGGAAGCTTTCACTTCGGACTTAAAACCGACACCCTCCAAGATTAATTTCTTCTCATAAGGAGTTTCTACCCCCTTTACCATATTCTTTATATGAGAGGCATAAGTGCCCCATAATGATCTTGAGAATTTGTCGCTCTTTTTAGTATTCAAGGTAACCACCCCATCGCCGATTTCTATAGTAATATCGTTTCGGAAATCTCTAGAGAGGGTTCCTTTTGGACCTTTCACTTCAAAAGTGATGCCTTTCTTTGAGACTTCAACTCCTTTTGGTATTTTTATTTCTTGTTTTCCTACTCTAGACATAATTTTTTCGTGATTTTTTATTATTTATAGTGAGCTTGTCGAACTACCAAACCTTAAATAAAGCTTCTCCCCCGACTTGTTCTTTTCTTGCTTCCTTGCCAGACAAAATCCCCTTTGGGGTAGAAAGTATTAAAATTCCGGATCCACTTCGTACCGGATAAATATCTTTGACCTGAAAATAAACTCTCCTGGATTGTTTTGATATTCTCTCTACTTCGGTTATCTTTGGTTTATTGTTCACATAGACTAATTCCATTTCCAAGGTTGGAAACCCTTTTTTTGCCTTCTTGGAAACCTTGCCGATGAACCCCTCCTTCTTTAGACACTCAGCAATAGAATTTTTCATATTGGAGTACGGCATAGAAACATATTCCTTGCCCGCAAGGCTGGCGTTTTTCAGCATTATTATCATGTTTGATATAGGATCCATTTGAGTAGCTTTTATTTTATATAATTACCAAGACGACTTCCTTACACCTGGAAGCATGCCTTCATTTGCTAATTCTCTGAAACATATACGGCATATACCGAAGTCTCTCATAAATCCATTACCTCGGCCACAGCGAAAACACCTATTTTTCTTTCTGGTAGGAAATTTAGGTTCCTTTCTCGCCCTAGCTTTTACGGATGTCTTTGCCATATATAAACTTGCCCGTTTATAGGAGATATCTTATGTTTTTTCTCAAAATCCATCGTATCTTGAGGAGAAACACAGATCTTACCTAATCTTCCGGAACATTTGTATACTAGCAAATAATAGAAGAATAGTCAAATTTTATGGACATGTTGGGCTTAAGGGTATTGAAGGGACGCCTGGTATACTTTGTCCGTATACCCAAAAACCGTCAATATTGGCACAAGCTCCTGCCCCTCCTTCGGCTTGATTAGCGTCTATTTGGTAAGGGTTTCCCCACGGATCTCTATCGATACCAGTCAATCCAGAGACCAGACCATTGGTAGCAGCTTGAATTTGAGAAACAGCTGTCCTCCAATTATTTATACAGGAAGCAGATGTAATGTCGACACAATAACACTGGCCACAATTAGAATTCGGTGCAAAAGAAATCAAAGGCGCTCCCTGTTCGCCTTGTGCAATAATAATTGCCTGAACTATTTGACGCATTTCCATTTGTGCTTTAGCTATCCTTCCTTTTTCACGTGCTGAGTTTAGACTGGCTAAAATAATGCTCGCTAAGACCCCAATGATAGCAACGACCACCAATAGTTCAATGAGTGTAAACCCGGACACTTTGCTCCAGCTAAGCGTGCGGATAAATCCTCTATCTTTTAAAAATTTATTTTCCATATTTATGGGGTATGGTATTTAAAATTTCTTGCGGAATTGTTTCTCTTGCTGTAGGAGTTAAATCTTCTTGATATAGGGTGGGTTCTTTACGACCTGTGTTTCTACTAAATATTAGAAATAATGATATTATTATCGCCAATGCAACAAATCCTAAAAGAAAATAATTCGCCTGCTTTTGATCTTTAATTAACCCACCGGAAATTTTCATGACAAATCCTATGATTTTGGGTTGTTCTGTATCCTCTTTGACGCCCGCGGAACTCTCAATTCGGTTTCCTTGAACAGGAGCTGATGTAGCCTCAAATTCTTTTAGAGCTTCGTTTATCTCAATATTTTTACTGAGATCAAGATTTTCATCCATGGGTATAATTATATAACTAATTAAATTTCATACAACAAAAAGAATATCTGAGACAAATTTTATTTACAAAGACTCTTTTGATATTTATTCAAAACAAAAAATCAGCTAATTAGAAAGATAAAGCCCCTGGAGACCAGAAACCATAAGCCCAACAATCTCTAGCAGGATCTACTAGATTTGGATACTTGGATTTTACTCCAGCACAATCTTCCGGCTGGTGCCATATGAGTTTATAATCTGCACCATTGGATGAATAAATATAATTATTACTGCAATCCGTAGAATTATTCGGCGAACGAGGAAGAGAAGATATATAATTCGGTACCAGGCCCACTATCCAATTAGTACTCGCTGTTCCCCAACATGTATACAACCCTCCCCAACCGCCAGAAGAAGGAGGATATGAACCATTGTCGTTATAATACATTTCTAGAGCTGTTCTTAACTGATTCAAATCCTCGATACTCCTAGTCGTACGAGACTTCAGTCGAGCATCGTTAAGGCTGGCAAGAACTGTGGAAGACAAAATACCGATAATCGCCACCACCACCAGAAGCTCTATAAGGGTAAAACCGGAAGAAAGTTTTTTATTTTTACTAAACATAACACTTAAAGGATTTTTTCCATCTTTGGAGGCGCATCTGTCGGATAAATTATATGATAACCCGAAGGGGCTTTAATTTCCGCCCTATTTTTACTATTTGCATTTAAAAAAAGAAATATTGAAAAAAGTATTGCTATAAATACAAACCCAATCAAAACATATTCAGCCTGCTTTTGATCTTTAATTAACCCACCGGAAATTTTCATGACAAATCCTATGATTTTGGGTTGTT
>DAHVYC010000052.1 GCA_027327845.1 Candidatus Nomurabacteria bacterium | reverse complement strand
TGATGGAAAAAGTTCGGGAAAATAACCGGAGAAAGAGGCCATGGTAAATGAATTTTGTGGCGCATAGGCGGATGGAAAAACTCTCTTTCTCTGTATTCTTCAAGCATACGATCAGATAAACGCATTATTTTTTTAGCCGAGAGTGGGAAAAAAGTAGAAAGGACATTGCCTCCGAAGGCATCTGCTTGGGTAGAATTAATCCTCCAGAGTTCATTCACGAAAGGCGACGCATATTGCCTGAAGATAAGACGAATATTTCTTCGGCTACTCATATTGAAAGCCTCCTTTTTAGCCACATAACAGATTCTTACCCCGCTATCAAAGCCAACTTTCAACATTTTTCTTCCAGCTCCTTCCATAGCAGGCTTAAGAAAATCAGGAGAACGAACTTCCTTTGAGTACGTACCATCTGGTCTTTCTCTAAAACCCGTAAACTCTTTTAGTGCTTTTAAAATTTCAATTTCTCCTTCTTTTACCCAATCATGGTAGTCATACCAGGAAAGAATGCCATGCTTATAGATA
The DNA here is from genome assembly GCA_027327845.1 of Candidatus Nomurabacteria bacterium. Lineage (GTDB taxonomy): Bacteria > Patescibacteriota > Minisyncoccia > Phycocordibacterales > UBA9973 > UBA9973. The sequence goes on along the minus strand of DAHVYC010000052.1, from coordinate 2,653 downwards.
TTGTTTATAATATTGCGAATTGACGCGCCTTTGTCTTTTGTCTTATACCTTTTTTTTGAAGGGGTAACCACTATTTGCATCCACATTTGCTCTCCTTTCCCTATGGATCCAAAAAGTTCGATCACCGGAGAAATAGGATCTACTTTATTTTCTTCCTTCGGATCTTTATCCAATCCATAATCAACATAAGTTTTTATCGGGTATACATCCGGCTTAGTGAGCTTAAATTCGCACCCCCATAAATTCCATTTGCTCTCCGGGGTGATTTTATCAACGGCAAGTGTATAATCTTCTACCTCTTTCACCTGCGCTTGCGGGTACTGAGCATACATTTGGGTCTCAATCAAACCTTTTACGCGAGAAGGAGTGCGGACATAGAAATGCACCTGTCCTTCTATGGAAACAATTTCAAGAGAGAACCAAAACCATACAGCACCCTGCCAGTAAGTTTCCAAACCTCCCTTGTAGCTATAGTGATAAAGAGCGTTCGTTATAAACAACTCCATCGCTTTAGGTGACCGTAAGACGTCTCTAGGAGGAATTATTTCAAGCAAAGTCCATTCTATCCCGGAAATAAAATTCGCCTGCACGTAATGAATCCAAAAAGCATGGGCCACGTAAGCTAAGAATGCGGTAAAAATAAAGGGTAAAATCCCAAGGAATATTTTATATATTAGAAGAATAATGCCATCGATTATACCGGAACTTGTAGAGGCGGAAGATATAAGGGGAATTACCGTGGCAACAACCATATAAATAAAAACCACAAAAAAAACTATCTCAAAAGTGGTTATAATCCCCTTTTCTTTCAGGCCTTTAAACATACTTATATTTTAATATAGTCAAAAAGCAAAGTAAACAAATAAAATGAAAACACCCTCTTATGGGAGGGTGTATTCTTCAGATCAAATTTAAGCTAGATCATACAAACCGTTCTTATTCTTTTTGAAATATTTAGTATTTGCAAGATTTACCAGAATAGTATTCTTTTTAAAATACCTTTCTTTCATGACCTTATCTACAACTTCATCCTTTGACATAGGTCCTTCTCTCCTTAAGATATCTGCTATAACTTCTCTTGCTATGCCTGTCTTATATCCCCATTCTGCCAGGGCATAGAGTCCGCGCCCAACTAATACAAACCTGGAATCTCTAATAAGCTCGTTGTGGCAAGTGGCATAGTGAGTTTTACGTCCGAAAGTTTTTGATATTGCATCGGCTACTTCTTTGAAATGCATAGGCGAACCGTGGCGTCTCATTACCAGAAATGCATAGTCTTTCACTCCTCTTGTATGAATATTCGGGGAACTTGTTTTTCCCCATTCGCCTAGTGGATTCTTGGAAACAGTCTTCGACATAGAGAGCCATCTCCTGGCTATTTCTTCATTCTTGTATTTTTCCGCTACGTCTTTCATCTGATCAAAAAACTTTTTGATCATCTCGGTTTCCAATATCAGATCTTCGTCCTTAAGCGCCATGTATAATTTCTTCAAGGAATCATGCACTTTATCCGCTATTTCATCATCCACGCTCCAGCGAGTTTTAAAATGGTCATCTTCTCTGTGCCTTTTAAAGTAATCAGAGAGTTCAAGATAAAAATGTATATGGTTCTGTATGTTTTTATCTTTAGAAATATGAGATAGTAAGTCTGACTCGGAAACTATTGCACCTAAAGAGTGTATCAACTGCTTTAATTCTTCAAAAACAGCCTGCTCCTCTTTGTAAAGTGGGGATTTTTTTATCAGAGTCATAGCTGCGTCTTCTATCTGGCGCACTCTTTCTCTTGTTATATTATATTTTTTGCCTATCTCTTCGAGAGTTTTTCTTTCTCCGTCAACTGTCAAACCAAAGCGATTCATAATGACATCGCGTGCGCGGTCTTGCAGATGAGATGTTATCTTTTTTGTAACTTGCTTTGGTTTGAATGTTATTGTTGCCATATTTTTTCTGTTTCTTGTGTAGAAAAAAAATTAAATAATTCTATATCTTATACAATACACCTATGTTAACTTAATGTCAATCCCTTTATTCTCTTTAAAAGCTAATTCTTCCTTTTCTCTCTTTCCGCTTTTACCCTATCAAGTTCAGTCAAGAATTTCTTCCTGATTCTTACGGATTTAGGGGTTATTTCCAGATATTCATCGCCCCCCATAACCTCCAAACCTCTTTCAATATTGAGTATAAATGGAGGATTGAGATATATAGCCTCATCTGAGCCAGATGCTCTCATATTAGAGAGCTGTTTGCCTTTGGTAGGGTTTACAGACATATCATCTCCTTTGAGGACATTACCTACTACCATCCCTTCATATATTTCTGTACCGTGCTCAATATACATAATACCACGTTCTTGTAAATTTGCAATAGCAAAGGTCACTGCCTTGCCAGCCACCATTGAAACCATTGATCCGTACTCCCGCTTTTTTATATCCCCTGCCCATTCCTTAAAACCTATAAAGCGCGAAGACATTATGCCTTCTCCCTTAGTATCCACAATAAATTCTCCTCTGTATCCCAAGAGTCCTCTTGTCGGTATCTCGAAAATAATTCTTCCTATGCCATGCTTCTCCGACATATTTTTCATTAGCCCTCGTCTCTTGCCTATCTTTTCTATAACTGTACCTGAATACTCCATAGGAACGTCTATAACCAG
>DAHVYC010000051.1 GCA_027327845.1 Candidatus Nomurabacteria bacterium | reverse complement strand
AATTTTCCGCTAAACAACATAAAAAGAAATCTTCTTCCAGAAAGACTGTTAAAAAATCAGCTAAAAGCGCGAAGGCAAAAACTGGAAAGAAGCTCTCCAAAATGGACAAAAAAACCGAAGGATTTGCGAACTTATCAAACGAACTTGTGGAGAAAGGCAAGAAAAGGGGTTTTGTCACTTATGATGAAATATTGAAAACATTTCCGGATATAGAAAACAATATTTACTTCTTAGATGAACTTTATGAAAAGCTGGCTGTGTCAGGAGTGGATGTGCTTGAGGGGGGGAATTTACTTAACCTGGATAATGATGTTTCAGAAAAAGATCTTAATAAGTCAGCCATTCATGATTCTATCCAAATGTATTTGAAAGAGATAGGTCAATATTCTTTGATCCACGCCGGAGATGAAAAGGATCTCGCTAAACGCATAGAAGAAGGCGACCAAGAAGCTAAAAACTTATTGGCTAGAGCAAATCTGCGCCTTGTTGTGTCTATCGCTAAAAAATATGTGGGACGAAGTGCGAATCTAAGCTTACTTGATTTGATACAAGAAGGAAACTTAGGTCTTTTTAAGGCCGTAGAAAAATTCGATTGGACAAAGGGATATAAATTTTCTACCTATGCGACATGGTGGATAAGACAATCCATTACTAGAGCTCTAGCCGATCAGTCGAGGACAATACGTATACCGGTGCATATGGTTGAAACTATTTCGAAATACAAACAGACTTACAGGAAACTGAGCCAGGATTTAGGTAGAGAACCTCTAGCTGAAGAAATAGCCACGGAGATGGGAATTCCGGTAGAAAAAATTCATGTTATCGAAAATATAAGCCAAGAAACAGTTTCTTTAGAACAACCTGTAGGGGATGATGACGATAAATCAACTCTAGAGAACTTTATTCCGGATGATAAAATTTTGCGTCCAGACCAAGAATCTTCCAGAAGAATTTTATCCGACCAGATAAGGGAAGTATTGAATGAACTTAATCCGAAAGAGTGTAAAATACTTGAAATGCGCTATGGGCTAGTGGACGGGATTCAGCATACTCTAGAGAGAGTAGGGGAAGAATTCGGAGTGACCCGCGAGCGTATTCGCCAAATAGAAGCGAAAGTACACGAAAAGCTCCGTCAGCACGAGAAGATAGCCAGGTTGAAAAATTATTTTGACTAGCGAGGGCGTATAAAAGCTTGTTTTTATAATGTCCGAATTACATCAAAATATTGTATCCAGTTATACTTTGACTAAAAAAATATGCTATAATTATAGAGTATTATTTAACCCGCTTATCGTCGTTTGAGCGGACGAATTATAAATTAATTTATAATATATTATGTGTAAAGGTTGTTGTAAAAAGGGCGGTTGCACCATGTCTTTGGTAGCTAAAGTCCTTGTGGTAATAGGAGGCATAAACTGGGGCCTGGTTGGTCTTGGTATGCTTTTAGGTAGCGCAAGTGGCTGGAACGTAGTCAATATGATATTGGGCTCTGTACCTGTCCTTGAGGCTATAATTTACCTCTTGGTTGGCGTTTCGGCTGTTATGATGGCTTTTGGCTGCAAATGCGGAAAGTGCATGAATGGAGTTTGCGCTCCGTGTGGTGATAAAAAAGAAGGAGAAATGCCAAAAACTGAAGGAAATATGTAATTTTTTAAAAAAGAGCGAATACAAAAATTTTCTGACGGATAAAACGAAACAAGTGTCCGTAAGTGAAAACTTTTGTATTCGCTCTTTTTTGGTTGCTTTTTGCCCGTGAAATGTTATATTGTTTGAAGTTAATATGGATTCGATTTCTAACGTTATCTTCTATATTTTGACCTTTTTATCTGTATATGTGCAGGTGTTTTTTTTGATTACTTTCTTGGAAAATAAAAAGAAAATAGTAGTTCGAAATGGTCCTACCAATCTTAAAGAATATCCGGAAGTCACCGTCATAGTGCCGTGCTGGAATGAAGAGAGTACGATACATAAAACTGTGGTTTCTCTACTTGAGCTTAATTATCCGAAGGATAAACTGCAGATCTTCCTGATAGACGACGGTTCCACAGACGATACTTGGAATATAATAAAAAAGTTCGAAGGTTATAAAAATATAAGAATTTTCCGTAAGGATAATGGGGGCAAATATACTGCCTTAAACTTGGGTTTGGAAAATGTAAAAACCGAATTTTTAGGATGTTTGGATGCCGATTCAGTAGCTGACAAAGAATCCTTGGTTCGCATAATGAGTTATTTTGAGAAAGATTCCCATACAATGGCGGTAGCTCCTTCGATTATAGCTATCAATTCAAAGAATGTAGTTCAAAACGCTCAAGAGGCGGAGTATGATATGTCTGTTTACGTAAAGAAAATGCTTGGGCTCTTGGGGGCTATCCATGTGACTCCCGGACCGCTCACAATTTTCCGCAAGAAGGTTTTTGATGACCTGGGTCCATATAAACACGCTCATAACACAGAGGATATGGAAATAGCTTATCGAATGCAAGAAAATCATTACAAAATAGAACAATGTAATGACGCATATGTATACACCAACACTCCGCCGACCATCAAGAAACTTTATAAACAGAGACTACGCTGGATATACGGATTTATCAATAATACTATTGACTACAGGAAAGTGCTTTTCAGAAAAAAATATGGTAATTTTTCGATATTTACCATTCCATCGAGCATACTTTCCATACTTGCCGTGAGTTTTCTTTTTGGCAAGATGGCTTACAGTTTTTTTGAATTTCTTGTTTCAAAGTTTTCAGAATTTCAAGCTCTAGGCGTAAGCTTTTTGCCAAAGTTAGGCAATTTTGATACTTTTTTCATAAATACTCAGTCCTTATCTTTTATAGGGATAATACTGTATATACTCATAGTGCTTTCTATTCTTCTCGGTAAGAAGATGGTGCAGGGCAAATGGAATTTTTCGATGAACATGATATATTTTATTTTCATTTTTAGTGTTGTCGGACCCTTTTGGTTGCTCAAAGCCATTTATAATACCGTATTATCCAGAAAGCCGGCTTGGAGATGATTATTACTACTTAATTAGGTTCTAGTTTCTAGAGAATTAAAAATCACTAGCAACTAGCAACTAGTCACTAGCAACTAATTTATGATTGATTGGAAAAAATATTTAAGTAATTGCGGTACGCAAATATTTTTGTTGAATCGCAAACGAATAAGATAGGATGCAAAAACCGCATCTTCTTTTAAGTCAGCATCAATAAAATAGCTCATGCCCGTCGTAGCTCCTGTACGAGCAA
>DAHVYC010000050.1 GCA_027327845.1 Candidatus Nomurabacteria bacterium | reverse complement strand
CAATTATTTCTTCAACAGTATGGTTTAAAGTAAGAGTATAAGGCAATTTCCATATATTATTTTCAAAATCCAATAAATACGGCTTAGGATCATAAATTTTAGACTTGCGTAACTTTAGCCAAACATTAGTACCAGTCATAAGAGACACTTGTCGTTCAGACGTACTTCCTCCAAAAATCACTGACACCGGTTTTCTTTTTTTGTCAATTATATTATATCCTAATTCTGGAAAATTAATATTTTGCCTAATGCATGAATTTTTTACTATATACTGCAAAAGGTCGCTATGACTCATTCCTAGGCGCGAAGCCTGTTGAAAAAGGAAGCTATTCTGTTCCATGCCTGAAACAGTATTAAAATCAGAAAACCAAATTTCTCCATTAGAGAGCAACCAGCCGTCAAAACGAGCAAAGTCATTCATTTTAAAAAGAGAGAAAATCTGCCTAGCTTGTATTTGTATTTTATCAACAACTTCATTCTGGAATCTTGATGGGCAATGATGTTTTACTTTATTAGTAGGTAGATATTTTTTCCGAAAATCGAAAATTCTACCTTCATGATAAGCCATTTCAATTTCTGTAGGCAGAATAGTAACAGGCATACCAAATTTATTTTCGAGAATAATTACGGTAAACTCCTTCCCTTCGGCAAAAGGCTCTAATATCACCTTTGTGTCTATCCTCTTGGAGAAAATAATATTGGCTTTTTCTAATGCTTCTTTTGGAGAATTTACGGAAAATACACCAATGCTTGATCCGCCAACGTTGGGTTTGACTATAGCTCTCGTTATCTTATTTTGTTTAAAAAATTTTTCGACTATTTTATTATTATCTTTAGAGTAAATTTTTAATAAAGCGCTTGGTAATGTATAAAACCCTTGTTTTCCAATGATTTTATTCGCATTGTACTTATCAAAAGCCATTTTGCATGCTTTGCTACTAGATCCTACAAATGGTATTCCGTTTTTCTCTAAAAAGGACTGAATTTGTCCATCTTCACCAAATGGGCCATGCATAGCTAGAAAAACAATATCCATCTTTTTTAGAAATTTTATAAGCGATTTTGGATGAAGCTGAGAAGAATATTTAGATAATTCAAAATCGAAGTCCGATGGATTGTTGGAATAAAGTTGGGCTTTAGAAATCTTATACGCCCTCTTTTTTTGATCAAAATATATAGGAATTATTTCTATATTTTCATCACTTAAATGATCTAAAACTGACCTAGCTGAATTAAGAGATATCCCTCGTTCTAAAGAGGGTCCCCCAGTAAAAAGAGCAATTTTCATATATTTTTGCAAAAAATAATTTTTAACATGCCCTTATTATATAGGGTAAAAACAAAAAAGTCAAAAAAAGACAATCAAAAAATAAAAATATTGCAATTTTTAAAACAACCTTACCACATCATGATAAGTTATAAGAAGCATGAGGATTATAAGCAGGGCGAAACCGACAGTATTAACGGCGTTTGCTACTTTTGGGTTCATACTTGATCCCTTTATCTTTTCTATTAGCACGAAAAGTATCCGCCCTCCGTCTAGGGCCGGAAAAGGAACAAGATTTATCACGGCTAAATTCACCGATATTAAGGCAGTAAATGATAAAAGATATACAAAACCGAATTGAAAAGCATTTCCGACTATGGCGATCATACCTACAGGACCGGTAACGGAAGAAAGGCTTCCTTTGCCTTCTATAGCCCTCACAATGAGATTGTAAATGCCCGATACGGTATCTTTCGTCACTGACCAATCTAAAGAAAGCCCTTCTTCTAACGCCTTAAAGAAAGGAAGCTTCAAGATTCCTATCTCATCCATTGCTATCCCTATGCCAGAGGCAAGCGGTGTCGCTTTTACTACATTCATAGTATTACTCTTACCCCGCAAGTATGCCACGCTTATCTCTTTATTCGGATGGGAAACTATAAAAGATTTGAAGGTTTCAGTATTTACTTTTTCCAGACTTCCGTCCGCACTATAGACTGAAACGATTTTATCTCCCGTCTTGAGTCCGGCTATCTCTGCCGGAGAACCAGGCAAAACAGAGACTACTACCAGATTGGCGCCAGTTACTGAATATCCCTCCGGTTCGTTTCCGACTGAAGTCGGAAGTCCGGACATAAATGATATAGAGAATAAAAGCCACGCAAACAGAAAATTGGCAAAAATTCCCGAAAAAAGCACTATGATTTGTTGCCATTTCGGTTTGTTTACAAAACTTCGTCCGGCATCCGGACCGGAAATATTTTCTTCATCGGGATTCTCTCCAAATATTTTTACGAAACCTCCTACCGGAAAAAGATTCAAGCTGTATTCCGTCTCTCCGTATTTTTTCCCGAATAGTTTGGGCGGAAAACCAAAACCGAATTCATCGACTCTTATTCCGAATCTTTTTGCAGAAAAAAAATGCCCGAATTCGTGGACTAAAACTAAAACCAGTAAAATTATAAAAAAAATAATTATATTCAAATTAAAATCAAATATTTATAATAATTACCCTGTCACCTCCTTCTCTTTCTTTGAAAAGACAGTTTCTAGATTTTTGTTCGCTTCATCTATAACCTTTTGCAATTCGTCTTTAGCCCTGAATTTTTCATCCTCCGTCATTTTACCGTCTTTTTCTTGTTTTTGTATCTCATCCCAAATTCTTTCTCTTTCTTTTCGAACCGTTATCCTACTTTCCTCCAACTTCTCTTTCAAAACTTTTATCAAAGATTGCCTGGTTTCCGTAGTAAGCTGAGGAAAAATTACCCGTATACCTGCATCGTCAACAGCCGGAGACAAACCTAAATTTGAAGCTATAATGGCTTTTTCTATCTCTTTTATCTGGCTTTTATCCCAAGGAACGATCCTTAGGGTCCTGGGATCTTCTATGGATACCGAAGCGATATTTTTCACAGGCATACGAGAACCGTAGGATTCCACCATAATTCCATCAAGTACCATGGGAGACGCCCTGCCTATGTTAAGCTGGCTGTATTCTTTTCCTAGATATTCGACAACTTTGGCTAATTCTCCTTTAAAAACTGAAAAATTATATTGCATAGACTCATTATAGCATTAAAAATAAGGAATTATCAAAGCCACAGATTCCATTAGATTTTTAGCGGACGAGCCAGGCTGACTCATAAAACTTCTCACTTTTAGAATATGCTCCAGGGGATCTTTCACTAATAAAAAATTATTCTTATCTTTTAGCTTTTCTTGCAGAATATATTCAAGAGCATTTAAAAATTTTAATCCCTTTGCTCTGCCATTATTCATATTATCTATTTCTTCGTCTT
>DAHVYC010000004.1 GCA_027327845.1 Candidatus Nomurabacteria bacterium | reverse complement strand
CATAAGAAATGATTCTTAAATCATTTATATCTTTAAGATTATCTAACTCGTTTGGAATAAAAGAATAGTTGAAGGGCGGTTTTATGGTATCTATAAATATATTATTTATAAATATATCCATTTTTTGTAGAGGAAATTGCCCAGAACTCGATATTTTAAGTTGTATTTTTTGGTTTGCCTGATAGACAGTATTTGTATCCGGTTCTATTATACCGACTATCGGTTTTGAAGATTCGGTGTGTACATCATCACTTGATATTGGTTTGTCGGCTAAAGTGGTTATTTTGTATTTTGATCTATTTTGGGCCCACCAATTTTGTACAGGTATTTCCCAATTATCAAACTGAGAATCACCGCTCGGGTTTGTGGGAGGATGCCCAGTAATATCATTCCTGTTTATCCAATATAAAATATTGTGTACGTTTGTTATGACTTCTTCTTGTCTTGTTTCTTTCGGTGTAAATTGAGTTGCCAATTTTCCAGAGATTTTATCTATAAAGAAATTATCATTTCCTTGCCAATATCCACGTAACACCGGCTTGACTGTCATTGGGTCAGTTTCCAGGTCCGGTTTTTCAAACTTTTCATTCGGTAGTGTTTTAAGAGCTTCTTTCATAAAGGCATTCCATATAGGTCCAGCCACAGCAGAACCACCCTTTTTCATTGGTTTGTTGTCATTATTTCCAGCCCAAACTCCCACGACTATAGATGGGGTATATCCTATCGTCCAAGCATCCTTATTATTATTTGTGGTACCGGTTTTTGCTGCCACATCTCTACCAGGAATATATAATGACGAAGAAGGACCGAAAGTAGGCATACGGGCATTGTTATCAGACAATACGTCCGAGACAGTTAATGCCGTATTTTTAGGCAATACTAGCTTCTCGTTTGGGGTGTATTGTTCCAAAACATTACCATTCATATTTTCCACCCTCAATATTCCAGTATATGGGTCTCTTAGTCCATCATTAGCGAAGACCCCATAAGCGGACGCCATATCAAGCAGACTCACTTCTCCACCCCCTATGACCAAGGTAAGGCCATATCTACCAGAATCTGTTAGGGTGGTTATACCCATGTCTTTTGCTGTTTTAAGAGAGTCATTAAGTCCCGCCAGATAGAAAAGTTTTACCGCTGGGATGTTTCTGGATTGTGCTAGTGCATCTCTTAAGCTTATAGGTCCGACTGTTTTATTGTCGTAATCTTGAGGCATATAACAATCGTTTTGATTGTGCCCCGGATATGCTTTTCCATAAGCATTACAAGTGGTTTGAAATTCTGTGGGTAAGTCAAACAACACAGTATCTGGAGTGAACCCCTTATTGAATGCTGTGGCATATATAAAAGGTTTAAAAGAAGATCCAGGTTGTCTGTTGGCGGTGGCCACATTAAAATTTCCATCTATATTTTTATCGAAATAATCTCTAGACCCTACCATTGTCAATATTTGCCCTGTTTTGGGGTCTATTGCCACCAGTGCTGCATTACTACCATTCCAATCCTTTTCATTCTTTAAAGCTCCATCTTTCACTATTTGTTCACCTTTTTCTTGTAAATCATAATCAAGTGTTGTTATTACCTTAAGGCCACCTTCTTCTACTGATTCCACTCCGTATTTTTGCTCCAGATAATCTCTAATAAAAAATACAAAGTGCGGAGCCTTTATTCCGGTAGTAGCCTGAGGGATAAAATTAACCACCTCACTTTTTGCCGCTTCATACTCTTTGGCTGTTATAAATTTTAATTCCAGCATTCTGGAAAGCACCAGATTTTTTCTTGTCTCAAGTTTGTCTTTGTTTTTACCATAAGGAGAAAGCAAAGTCGGAGATTGAGGTATTGAAGCAAGATATGCCGCTTCAGCTAAAGTAAGGTCCTGTGCATCTTTTCCAAAATAAGTTTTTGCAGCTTCTTCAATACCATAAATATTTCCACCGTATGGGTTTTCATTTAAATAAGCTTCCAATATTTTTTCCTTAGGCATAGAATTATCTATTTTAATGGCCAGCACCCATTCTTTTATCTTTCTTATGTATTTTGTAAATCCGGTACCAGGTGAAAGCAACGTATTCTTTACTAATTGTTGCGTTATAGTGGAACCACCTCCGCCTATACCCACACCGGACAAGTTCGATAAGATGGCTCTTATAGTCGAGGTGAGTCTTATACCGCTATGATTATAAAAATCTGAATCCTCGATGGCTACTGTGGCATTTTTTATATTGGCACCCATTTGGTCAAATGGAATGTTTGTTCTCTTTATGTCGTTATGTATGTCGTAAAGCAGAATTTTTCCGGTACGGTCATATATTTTTGTCGAATTTATTATTTTTCTGTCCTCAAAAGAGTGAAAGTCCGGTATTTTGAGGGAAGAAGCCCATATCATCAATGCCCCAAATATAAAAATCATGATTCCGGCAATAGACATAAGGAAATTCTTCGATATTCTTATTTTTCTTGTTTCTTTTTTCACCCTCTAATAATAGAAGAAAATATGTTATAATCCGAGTCATGAAGGCGATTACAGACGAAAAAAAGATAGAAGAAATATTGGGCCGGGGGGTGGAGAATATTTATCCTTCAAAAGAAGAACTAAAAAAGGTTCTTTTGTCTGGCAGGGTTTTGTCTATCTATAATGGTATTGATCCAACGGGGCCCACTTTGCATATTGGACACGGCTCAACACTTTTAAAATTAAAAGAATTTCAAGATTTGGGACATAAAATAATTTTACTTATTGGCGATTTCACGGGCAGAATAGGTGACCCCACTGACAAAACCGCGACCAGAAAACAACTTTCTGTAAAGGAAATAAAGAAAAATCTACAATCATACACTAAGCAAGCCAATATGATTTTAGATATGAAAAAAGTTCAGGTTAAATTTAATAGCAAATGGCTTTCCAAGCTTTCTTTTGAACAGGTGATGGAAATAGCCTCTGAATTTACTCTTCAACAAATGATCGAAAGAGATATGTTTGAGAGGAGGTTGAAAGAAGGCCAGCCGATCCATTTACATGAATTTTTTTATCCACTTATGCAAGGATATGATTCTGTTGCCATGAATGTAGATATGGAAATAGGAGGCAATGACCAAACTTTTAACATGCTTATAGGACGCACTATGATGAAAAATCGCGGTAAGGAGAAGTATGTTTTAACCACGAAACTTTTAGTAGATCCGACTGGTAAAAAAATGGGAAAAACAGAGGGTAATATGGTCACCTTGGAAGATAGCCCCGAAAATATGTTTGGAAAAATAATGAGCTGGCCGGATGCGCTCATACCTTCGGCTTTTGAGATTTGCACTCGCGTGTCTTCTGTTGAAATAAGCAAAATAAATCTAAAGAATCCACGTGATGCTAAAATGCGTCTCGCTTATGAAATAGTTAAGACTTATCACGGGGAGAAAAAAGCCAAAGAGGCACAAGAGAGTTTTATTAACACTTTTCAAAAAAAAGAAATTCCCACCGAGATGACTGAGATAAAATATAAACCCGGAGAAAAGTTGATGGACACTTTAACCCGTACTGGACTGTTGCCTTCGAAAGGCACATTCAGAAGATTGGTTGCCGAAGGTGGTATCACAAACTTGGGGAATAACGAGAAAATAAAAGACGTAAATATTCTGGCTGCTCCTGGAGTGAGATTGAAGGTAGGTAAAAAAACTTTTATAAAAATAAAATAACCCCTTAAAAGGGGTTATTTTATTAATGATATTTATCTTCGGGGTCTTCTTCTTCGTATTCTTCCATGTCAAACAATTCATCTCCTGGAAAATCTGACACTTCGTTTTCATCCTCCATGTCATCACCCATCGCAAGATCATCATCTTCATCGTAACTCATGTTTTTGTTTGCCTTTTATAAAGCGGGTTAAACTTTAGTCGACCAAACTTAATATAATAAAATTATTTTTCTTATTTTTATCAAAAACTTTTTTCTTTGGCAAGAAGAAAAATCACTATCTGTGGATAACCCCTACACTTACTTTTTTATCGTTTCGCTTTTAAACGAATTTACCTTAATATTGTTCATTTATTTTATAAAGATTATTATGGAATTACATTAATTTCATCAATAATAAAGGCAACAAAAAAGTAAGTGTGGGGGGATAACCCCCACTGGTCCTTAAAACTTCTTGTATGAAGAAGCTGTCAAAGCTATAGCTATCGCGTCCAGCTCATCGTCTGATTCTTTGTCTTTTTTGACATCCGACAACATCCTAACCATTTTTATTATTTGGTTTTTATCTGCTCTCCCATACCCCGTAATTGCCATCTTTATTTGAAGAGGTGATATTTCTAAAATTTCTAAACCTTTTTGAGAGGCCTCGTATATCAACACACCCCTGGCTTCCGCTACTCGCATTGCTGTTTTTTGGTTTGTATTTATAAATAGTGTTTCTACGGCTAAAATATCCGGTTTGAATTTTTTTATCACATTTCTTATTTCTTTTCCAATCAAAAGCAGTCGCTCTGGGAAATCCAGTTTTACTGAGGTTTTAAAACACTCGGAAAATAAAATTTTCTCTTTGTTCTGAGTTTTGTTGAAGGATTTTTTTTCACTTGTGTTTTTTTCTAATATTGCGATCCCTAGTCTTTCAAATCCCGGATCAACTCCTAAAATTCTCATTTTTTTTGCGAAGTTATTATTTTATAATTTAATCCAGTTTAACTATTCGGCATTGGTGTATACTTCTTGTACGTCATCGGATTCTTCCAGCTCGTCGACTAATTTTTCAAGAAGCTCCAAGTCTTGATCCGACACAGGAGTAAATATATTTGGATTCCATATTACTCCTTCATTAGTTTTCTCTTTTGTAAAAGACCAAGAGACTGATCCGACACCAGCTAAGGCAAAACCATTCTTTGATAATATATGTTTTATTTCTTGAGCGGTTCTGTTTCTGCTATCGGTGAGGGCTTCGATTATTATTCCTACTCCTCCCGGTCCGTAAGTTTCATAAACTATAGATTCCATTTGAGTATCTGGTTCCGATGCTTTTCTTATGGCACGCTCTATATTTTCGGACGGCATATTTACTTTCTTTGCTTTTTCTATAGCAGCACGAAGACCTGGAGAGTTTTTATCCCCCTTGGCTAATTTGGCTTCGACGGATATATACCGTACCAACTTTGAAAAAATTTTACTCTTTTTTGCGTCGGTAATAGCCTTTTTATGTTTTATTTGAGCCCATTTATTATGACCAGACATAGTATAAAATTTAAAGTAATTTTTTTTGTAAATCACCTGAAATCTCAAAACCCAAATGCACATAAGCTTTTTCTGTGGCGATTCGTCCTCTTGATGTGCGTTCCAGGAGACCCATTTGTAAGAGATATGGTTCTATTACTTCTTCCACCGTGGCTTCTTCTTCGGACATGGCAGCGGCTATTGTTTTGAGTCCTACGGGACCTCCACTGAATTTATCTATAAGTATTTCCAAAAATTTTCTGTCAGATGAATTAAGTCCTATATCATCTACCGCGAGCATATTTAGAGCTTCTTTCACAGTTTTTTTATCCAAAGCTTTTTTATGTACTTGAGCATAATCCCTAGCCCTCTTTAGAAAGTAGTTTGCGGTACGGGGGGTAAACCTGCTCCTCTTTGCGATTTCCTTCAATGCTTCTTCGTCCAATTCCGTGTTGAGTAATTTACTCGATCTTCTAATTATTTTTTCCAATTCATCATTTGAATAGAATTCTAGTCTAAAAACTCCTCCGGAAAATCTTGATCGCAGTGGAGAAGATATTAGAGCCACGCGAGTCGTAGCAGCGATTAGAGTAAAGGCTGGAAGATCAAGTTGGATTGTTCTGGCTGATGGTCCTTTGCCTATAATGATATCTAAAACCCCGGATTCCATTGCGGGGTAGAGTATTTCTTCGACTGCTTTATTTAATCTGTGAATTTCGTCTATAAACAATATATCCCCCGGGGATAAATTTGTAAGTATGGAAGCCAAATCCCCGACTTTTTCTATAGCTGGTCCAGAGGTTATTTTTATTTGTTTTCTTGTTTCTTTGGCTATAAGGTGAGCCAGAGTAGTCTTTCCAAGGCCTGGTGGGCCATAAAACAAGACATGTTCAGGTACATGACCCCTTTCTTCAGCAGCCCTTAGCAGTATTTTTACATTATCCTTTATATGATTTTGGCCTATATACTCTTCCCAAGAATTTGGCCTTAATGCTTGATCTAAGAAAGAATCTACACCAGAAGAATCCTTATTTTTTAACACTTTTTCTGATTTTTCAGGTTTTTTGCTTGACATTTATTTTAATATATGCTATATTTGTAAAAGTGGTTTCTTATCAACACAGTTTCCACAGTACTTTCCACATTATAGCATTTTATAGCACTTGCCTAATATGGAACCATAGTATAATTGTTTTCGCAGAGGTTTAAGCCTTTTTATTTTTAGAAGACACTAATCTCTAAGCAATCAGCCATCGGTTATACAGATTTGTTGAAGGACGCCTTGGCACTTTTTAAGTCGCGGGGGTTATCCTATGATGATCTGTTACTTTCGGGGCTTAGCCCTGAAAGGATTGTTTAGAGATTAGTGTTTTTTATTTTATTCTTCGAGTAAGTCCACTACGCTTTGCACTTCTTCGAAAGAAGTTACGCCATTTAAGATTTTTATGATTCCGTCTTCGCGCATCGAGAGTATTCCTTGGTCTCTGGCGGTTCTTTTTATTTCTCTTTCACTTGGATTTTGTGGAATTATTTTTTCGATGGCTTCATTTGTTTTTATAGCTTCAAATATTCCTATTCTTCCACTATATCCTATCATGTTGCATTTTTCGCACCCGACCGGCGAGTAAAGCTTAATTGGAGAATTTGGGTCAATATTATAATTGGCGAGATTTTTACCTTCTTCTTTTATAATATTCATTATGGATTTTACTATTTCCACTTCTTTCCCTGCGGAAGTATTTTCTTTTTTACAGTAAGGACATAATTTTCTGACCAAACGTTGGGCGATAGAGAGTGAAAGAGCAGAGACCATTATTTTTGGATTAGACCCGAGGTCGATAAGACGCGGGATGACTCCGGCGGCATTATTGGTGTGGAGAGTTGAAAACACCATGTGTCCAGTGAGAGCAGCTTCTATGGCAGTTTTTGCTGTTTCTGCATCTCTTATTTCTCCGACCATCACCACATCCGGATCCTGACGCAATGCCGAACGCAACCCATCAAGAAAAGTGTAACCCTTGTCGTTATCTGTCTGGGTTTGAGTGATACCGTCCAGGTGGTATTCTATAGGATCTTCAATGGTTATAATGTTTATTTCTGGAGAGTATATTTTCTTTAAAAAAGCATAAAGTGTGGTAGTTTTTCCGGATCCGGTAGGGCCTGTCACCAATATAAGTCCGTTGGGTTTCTTTATCTCTTCTTCTATGATAGAAAAAAGAAATGGTTCGATTCCCAAGTCTTCTAATTTTACTTGAATTGATTTAGGGTCGAGTATTCTCATCACTATAGCTTCTCCATAAGCCCCCGGCACCAAAGATGAACGCACGCTTATTTCTTCTTTGTCTTCCATAATACTGAAACGTCCGTCTTGTGCGATAGTGGAATTTAATTTCATTCCCGAGAGGAGTTTTATTCTCGAGTTAAGTAAATGATAAATATTATTGCCAAAAAACATCACATCATGTAATACTCCATCCAAGCGTAATCTGAGTCTGCTTTTATCTTCTTCCGGTTCTATATGTATATCCGACGCTTTTACTGCTATCGCTCCGGCCAATATTATTTCGAGCACGCGCGATATCTTGTGTATTTGATTGCCCTCCAGGGATTTTTTTATAAGGTCTTCTATATCTTTTATGATTTTTATATCTTTTGCTGTTTCTCGCAATATTTCTGCCGATATATCCAAACCACCGATTTTAGAACTTTCCGCCAGAGAGAGTTCTTTATATCTCTCCCATACTTTTTCTAAGCTCGCCAAAGAGACCATATAAAAGGAAGGAATAAAACCCTCTCTTTGTAATTGGTCTTTTAGTTTTTCCATAAGTTCGTCCGAAGGAGAACGTATGCCAACGAATATATTTTTACCAACCAATTTAAAAGGGGCGACTTTGAGTTCCATTGCGTCTTTTTCCGAGATGGACCTGAGCGCTTCATTATCTACCCCCACACGAGATAAATCTATATAAGGTAGTTTATATTTTGATTCTGCCAACATAGCGACAAGATCTTCTTCCTCTTGTTTGCGTATATCATCGAGTTGTTTATTCTGTTTTTCTTCATCGAAAGCCATTTATACAATAATAATACAATATTTAAAGCAAAGAAACCAAAAATGTTATAATTTAGAGGATGAAAGAAATTTCCAAAACCTTAGTTCTCCTCGACGCTCACGCCATAATCCATAGGGCTTATCATGCCTTGCCGGATTTTTTGTCTTCTTCGGGTGAGCCAACTGGTGCTTTATACGGACTTTCTACCATGTTAATGAAAATCATTACCGACCTAAAGCCGGATTATATAATTGCTTGTTATGACCTACCACAAAAGACTTTCCGGCATGAGGCTTATGAAGGTTATAAAGCAGGCAGGAAGAAAGCAGAAGAAGATTTGGTCATACAGATTAAAAACTCCAGACAAATTTTCGACGCTTTTGGAATACCGATTTATGATTCCCCAGGATTTGAGGCGGATGATATTTTAGGCACGATAGTGGAGAAGTTGAAGAAAAAAAATAATTTAAAAATCATAATTGCCTCGGGCGATATGGACACGATGCAATTAGTGGATGATGAGAAAGTGAGAGTTTACACCTTAAAGAAAGGAATGAATGATACTATCTTATATGATGAGAAAAAAGTAGTAGAAAGATTTGGTTTCTCTCCAACCCTTCTTCCTGATTACAAAGGATTGCGGGGAGATCCTTCGGATAACATCGTCGGCATAAAAGGAATAGGGGAAAAAACGGCAGCGGAACTAATTTCTGAATTTGGAACCATTGAAAATATATATAAACATTTAAAGGATGGGAACTTAGAAGATTTTAAGAAAATTGGTCTGACCGACAGAGTCATAAACTTATTGAAGGAGAATGAAGAAGAAGCGGAGTTTTCAAAAACTTTGGCAAAAATAAGAACCGATGCGCCGATAAATTTTAAGATACCAGAGAAAACATTTTGGCAAAATGCCGATCTCGGTAAAATCGAGAATATTTTTTCAAATTTTGAGTTTAGGAGTTTATTTGCACGCTTGAAAAATTTTTTTGAGAATGCTGGCCGGATAAATCCAAAGGGTTTGCGAGTTGGTCTGGCAGGGGTAGGGGACCCAGAGAACCGAGGACCCGAGCAAACCCTATTGGATTTGGACGACCCTGACGAAAAAACCCTCCAAGAAACTTCCATTGCCCTTTGGTTGCTTAATTCAGACATATCGGATCCGTCCCTAGAGGATATATTGTTTTTTGCTAGGACAAAATCTTTTGAAAAAGCCAGAGAATATATTTTTAAGCAATTGCGGGAAAAAAACCTAGATAAAGTTTTTGAAGAAATTGAAAAACCCATAATACCCCTAGTCAAAGAAATGCAAGATTATGGCGTTCTTGTAGATAAAAGATATTTTAAGGATTTGTCCTCCCAATATCAAATAGAACTGGATAAGTTGACAAAAGAGATATATAAAATGGCTGGTACTGAATTTAATATAAATTCTCCCAAGCAACTTTCCTCAATTCTTTTTGAGAAGATGGGGATGAGGTCTCCACAGAAAAGGAGCAAGCGCCTGCCTGCCGGCAGGCAGGGGTCTTTTTCTACCAAGGTTTCCGTGCTTGAAGAGCTGGAAGGAGATAATCCAATAATAAAGAAAATTCTTTCCTATAGAGAATTACAAAAATTACTTTCTACATATATCAATGTGATTCCGAAGATGGTAGAGGAAGATGGCCGACTGCATGCCAAATTCCTACAGGATGGTACCACTACTGGGAGGTTTTCTTCACAAGAGCCGAATCTGCAAAATCTTCCGATAAAGACAGAATTAGGTAAGAAGATAAGAAATGGATTTGTGGCAGATAAAGGTAGTAAACTTTTGGCTTGTGACTATTCTCAGATAGAGTTACGAGTAGCTGCAATACTCTCTGGGGATAAGAAAATGACTAAAATATTTGAGGAAGGGAAAGATATTCATGCCGGGGTTGCCTCGTTCGTTTTTGGCGTACCTATGGATTCCGTAGATGCTGAAATGCGCAGGCAAGCCAAGGTAATAAACTTCGGTATCATGTATGGGATGGGGGTTTCTTCTCTGCGTAAAAGTCTGGTCCGACCAAAGTCAAACTCCGACATAAGGTCGGAGGAGATAACTCGAGCGGAAGCACAAAAATTTTATGATAATTACTTCAAGCAATTTTCCGGTTTGCATGATTATTTAGAGAAAGTTAAGGTGTTTGCTGCTAAAAATTTATACACCGAAACTCTTTTTGGAAGGCGCAGATATTTTCCCAATATTAACTCAAGAATTCCATATATTCAGAACATGGCCCTGCGCACCGCTATAAATGCTCCGATACAAGGCACAGCCACAGCGGACATAATAAAGTTGGCCATAAGGTATGTGAGAGAAGACCTCGAAAAAGCCGGGTTATCTCAGTATGCACATTTAGTGCTCCAAATACACGATGAACTTGTTTACGAGATTAAAGAGGATAAATTGGAACAAGCGGAAGAAATAATAAAAAATGCCATGCAAACGGTGTTAGAAAGGTCATATTTGCATTTAAAGACGGACGTGCCTATCTTAGTACACTCAGGTTCGGGGTATAATTTAGGGGAGGTAAAATAGCTTCTTGTCGTGCTATAATTAACCATATGGAAACGATGAATGGAGAAAGGCGCCTAGAGGTAGAAAATCCCTTTAAAAACAAGGTTCATAGGGTTTTAGCCCATTCCTATTTGTTTTACTTTGTTTCTTTTTTATTAGGTCTTTTTTTGGACTTTATTTTTCCATTAAAGTTCTTTGAGGAAGCTACCATGGCGATATTAGGATCCACCATACTCCTTTTGGGGACCTTCCTGGTTGTTTGGGCCCAAAAATCGTCTCATAATTTAAAGAAAGAAAATTTAAGTAAGGAAACATTTTTTGTCGGACCTTATCGCTATACCAGGAGCCCTACACATCTCGGGCTATTTTTGCTTATGCTCGGGTTTGGAATCATGGCCAACGGAATATATATAATAATTTTATCCTTTTTATCTTATTTATTCACAAAGTTTCTTTTTATAAAGAAAGAAGAAGATATACTGTCGGAAAAGTATGGGGCTCCATACATAGAATATAAAAAATCAGTCAGGTTTTAAATATGATTTATCTTTTTTACGGCGACGATATAAAAAACAAACACAAAACATATGAGGAATTGATAAAATCCGGGCTTTCTGCTTCGGAAATTTTTCGTATAGATAAAAATTCTTTTAATAGGGCGGAGATGGAAAATTTTTATTCCGGGAGCGGTTTGTTTTTCAAAAAATGTTTGGTCGTTTTGACCAATGTATTTGAAAGATCCGAGAACCTTGATTTTATACTTGAAAAAATCAGCTCTTTAGCAGATTCCCCGAACACCTTTATTTTTTTAGAAGGAAAGTTAAACAAACCGGTTTTAGAATCTTTTAAAAAAGCGGGAGCGGAAGTGAAAGTATTCGACCAGCCAAAAATAAAAAAAGAAAGGTACAATAATTTTCTTCTAGCTGATGCTTTCGGGAAGAAGGACAGACTTCACTTGTGGATTTACTTCAGACAAGCGGTAGATAACGGGGCAGGATTGGAAGAACTCGCCGGCATCCTATTTTGGAAAGCCAAAGATCTAATATTAAAAAGAGACTTTAAGGAATTTAAAGAATCGGAATTAAAAAATTTTGCCGGTAGAATATCGTACCTTTTACCGGAGGCGCGAAGAAATGGCCTTGAAGCGGAATACGCTCTCGAGAGGTTTTTATTAGAAACCTTTTAATAATGTCCGCCCGCTCGGGATCGAACCGAGGACCTTCTCCTTAAAAGGGAGCTGCTCTACCAGCTGAGCTACGGGCGGATTTTTACTATTGTGATAATATAGGAAATATGCCAGAAAATCAAGGGAAAATATTCAAATTAAAGAGTGATTTCAAACCATCCGGGGACCAGCCAGAGGCTATTTTAAAGCTTTTAAATGGGTTAAAGAGAGGTATAAAGAAGCAAACACTTTTAGGTGCTACGGGTACTGGTAAGACTTTTACTATGGCAAATGTAATAGAAAAATGGGGGAAGCCGACACTTGTGATAGCTCATAACAAAACCCTTGCAGCTCAGTTAGCCTCGGAGTTTAAGGAATTTTTTCCAAAAGCTGCAGTGCATTATTTCGTTTCTTATTACGATTATTATCAACCCGAAGCATATATGCCGGTGACCGATACTTATATAGAAAAAGATGCGCAAATAAATAAAGAGATAGATCGCTTAAGGCATGCTTCTACACAGGCATTGCTTACCAGACGAGATGTGATAATAGTGGCATCGGTTTCTTGTATTTACGGCTTAGGTTCCCCAGAGGAATACGAAAGGGTAAATTTGAAATTGAAGACTGGCATGAAGATGGATAGGATAACCTTGATGAAAAAATTAGTGGAAATACATTTTGAACGCACAAATTCGGATCTAAATCCAGGGCAATTTCGTTCGATCGGGCCACGGGTAGAATTTATGCCTGTTTCGGAGACCATAATGTATCAGGTGGAATTTTCCTCAGGGAAGATAGAAAAGATAATAAAAATTGACCCGGTTTCCTCACGAATATTAGAGGAAGAAAAAAACATCTTCGTTTTTCCTGCTAAACATTTTATTACAGAAGAAGACAAACTTAAAATTGCATTTAAAAATATCAGGAATGAACTGAATATACAATTGAAAAAATTTCAAAAAGAGGGAAAATTATTGGAAGCTGAAAGATTGAAAAGAAGGACTAATTATGATTTGGCTATGATAAAGGAAGTCGGGTATTGTAGCGGAATCGAAAATTATTCCAGACATTTGTCCGGTAAAAAAGAAGGAGAACCGCCGGAAACACTGCTTTCATATTTTCCACATATTACTAGTACAGGCAAGGAATTTTCTAATCAGGGTGTCTCGCAGGCCGACGGGCCGAGAGGCAGCGCTCCGCGAGCACGCGGAGACAGCGACCCTGGGCGGAAAGATTCCTTACCGGTACCTGATTTTTTAACAATTATTGACGAGTCGCACGTTACCTTACCGCAACTAGTCGGTATGTATGGAGGCGATGCTTCGCGCAAAAATACCCTTGTAGAATATGGTTTTCGTTTACCCTCGGCTAAAGACAACCGTCCGCTAAAATATAAAGAATTTGAAGAAAGGATCGGCCAGGTAATCTATACTAGCGCTACTCCCGGAGAAGAGGAGCGCAAGGAAAGTGGACAGGTAGTGGAGCAAATAATACGTCCGACAGGATTAGTTGATCCGGATATAGCGGTAAAACCAATTACCCAGAAGGGAAAATATGGAGGCCAGATTTCTGATTTTATAGAAGAAGCAAACAGCGCAGTGAATAAAGGATTTAGAGTTTTAGCTACAACTTTAACTAAAAAAATGGCGGAAGACCTGACAACTTATTTAAAAGACAAAGGAATGAAGGCCGAATACCTGCATAGTGATATAAAAACCATAGAAAGAATAAAAATTTTAACCCAGTTTCGCAAAGGCGACTTTGATATTTTAGTCGGAGTAAATTTACTGCGCGAGGGATTAGATTTACCTGAGGTTGCCTTAATAGGCATATTAGATGCGGACAAAGAAGGATTCTTGCGTTCTGAAACATCACTTATTCAAACTATCGGCCGAGCAGCCCGCAATTCTTCGGGGAGAGTTGTGCTTTATGCGGATACAGTGACTCGATCCTTAGAAAAAGCAATCGATGAAACCACCCGAAGAAGAAATATACAGATTTCTTACAATAAGAAACATAATATCACCCCTAAGACTATAAATAAAAAAGTGAAAGATATCACGGAAGAGATGGAAGATGAACATAAAAAAGCAGTGGATACAGAATTGTCCATGGACCTGGAGCTATTCAAAAGAGTATTTTCTAAAGAAAAGAGCAATAATGGGAAAAATGAATCTGCAGCCATAAAAAATTTAATGCTCTCGGACAAGGAAAGAAGTAAATTGGTTTACTCAAAAATCATAAAGATTAAAGAGAAAGAAATGAATAAAGCGGTAAAAGAATTGGATTTTGAAACAGCTGCCCTCCTGCGTGATGAGATAATGGCCTTGAAAGATAAGCTTGTATAAAAAGTTTATCTTTATGCTATAATAACAGCTCTATACACCCCCTATCTGTAAAGGCGGGTGTACATTGCGTATATAAATTTGCGATAAAAACATGATAAAACAAAGCGAAAATTTAAATGGGGTAAATAAAATAGTAATAAAGGGGGCCAGAACTCATAACCTGAAAAATATTAATGTGGAAATGCCGCGCAATAAGATGGTGGTTATCACTGGTGTATCCGGATCCGGCAAGTCATCTCTTGCTTTTGATACCATTTTTGCCGAAGGGCAGAGAAGATATGTAGAATCACTATCTTCTTATGCCAGACAGTTTTTGAACCAAATGCCGAAACCGGACATAGATGAGATAACAGGTCTTTCCCCGGCTATTTCCATAGATCAAAAATCCCGTTCCAATAATCCTCGTTCGACGGTAGCAACCATAACGGAGATATATGACTATCTCCGAGTAATGTATGCACGCATAGGACATCCTCATTGTCCGGTATGTAAAGAAGAAATAAGAAAGCTTTCCAATGAAGAGATCCTGAATTTCATTTCGGAAAAAATCAGTGCTTTAAATAAAGGGAAGAAAAATAAAAAATCTGTTATGGGGGTCACTTGGGACGAGACAGAAATAAATATTTTTTCTCCGATAATTCGTGGTCGCAAGGGAGAATACTATCAGCTTTTATATGATCTTCTCGGAAAAGGATTCTCGGAAGTCCGCTTGGATGGAGAAATGAAAAAATTAAGAGAAAGAATAGTTCTTTCGAAGAATAAAGCGCACAATATAGATATACTGGTAGATCATTTTTCCTTACATGAATTTGTAGAAGACAATGAAGGAAGCAGGATGAGACTTTCTGAAGCGGTGGAAAGGGCTCTTTTGGAATCCGATGGATTGGTTTCTGTGGCTTTTGGGGGTGAAGAAGAATTTGTAATGTCTGCGAAGTTTGCATGCAAAAATGACGGTTTTTCTTTCCCTGAAGTAGAGCCAAGACTTTTTTCTTTTAATTCCCCATATGGAGCATGTCCAACTTGTAATGGTCTGGGGACAAAATATTTCTTGGGTGAAGAACCATGCGAGACATGCAATGGCGCGAGGTTGCGTCCGGAGGCGCTCAATGTATTTATAAGTGCCGGCAATAAGCAAAGAAATATTTTAGAACTTTCTTCTCTTTCCATAGAAGATGCGGCAGAATTTTTCAAAACTCTTAAATTAAAAGAACAGGAAAAAGAAATTTCTCTGCCTATAGTAAAGGAGATAGAAAGCAGATTGCAATTTATGCTGGATGTGGGGCTGAATTATCTTCAACTTTCTCGTAAGGCCAATACTCTCTCCGGTGGGGAGGCTCAGCGTATAAGATTGGCTTCGCAACTTGGTTCTCGCTTAGTCGGAGCCTTGTATGTACTTGATGAGCCAACTATCGGATTACACCAGAGAGATAATGACAGGCTTATAAAAACCCTTGAAAACCTTAGAGATTTGGGTAATACCATAATAATAGTAGAACATGACGAAAATACCATATATGCTTCGGACTACATTGTAGACATAGGTCCTTTAGCCGGGGTGCATGGAGGGAAAGTGGTTGTTTCCGGCTGGCTTTCTGATTTATTGACAGCAAAAAAGAATACCAGTAACTCTCGAACTCTCTCGTATTTAAGAGAAGAAACAAAAATTCCGGTCCCGGAGAAGAGGAGACAATGGAAGGGATCTCTACGTATATCCGGAGGAAAAGTTTTTAATATAAAAAACATGAACGTGGAAGTTCCATTAGGAGTGATGACATCCGTTACGGGCGTATCTGGGTCAGGCAAGAGTTCTTTTTTGTACGAGATTTTATACAAAAATTTAAAAGCTAGGTTTGATAGAAAATATAGATCGGCGAAGATATACAACTGCACGTCTTTTACCGGCACAGAATATTTATCCAGAGTAATTCTAATTGACCAGTCTCCGATAGGGAGGACCCCGCGTTCCAACATAGCTACTTATACCGGAGCTTTTACCTTTATAAGAAATTTATTTGCTTCCACAGAGGATGCACGCTTGCGCGGCTGGAAAGCAAACCGTTTTTCATTCAATGTAAAAGGAGGGCGTTGTGAAGCGTGTGAAGGTAATGGACAGATAGCCGTGGAAATGCATTTTTTACCAACAGTTTATGTGACATGTGATGTGTGTAATGGAAAACGTTTTGATAAGGAAACTTTGACCGTCAAGTATAAAAAGAAAAATATTTACGAAGTACTTTCTATGACCGTAGAAGAAGGACTTGTCTTTTTCAAAGATATTCCCGAGGTATATGACAGATTGAATACTTTAATGGGAGTAGGCCTCGGATATTTAGAACTCGGTCAATCTGCCACTACTCTCTCCGGCGGAGAAGCCCAGCGAGTAAAAATATCGAGCGAACTTTATCGTCCCCACCTGGAAAAGACCATTTATCTTCTGGACGAGCCGACTGTCGGATTACATTATGATGATGTAGATAGGCTTTTATCCGTTTTGGGTAAGTTGGTCTCAAAAGGTAATTCTGTGGTATTGATAGAACATAATCTAGATATCATAAAAAGCTCGGATTATATTATAGATATAGGGCCGGAGGGCGGGGCAGATGGAGGTATGGTGGTGGCGAAAGGTACTCCTGAAGAAGTAGCAAATAATCCAAAATCATATACTGGGAAATATTTGAAGAAGGTTTTAAAATAATCTTTATGAAGAGGGGATATCTTAAAAAAGTCAAAATTCCAGATTCTCCCGGTGTCTATTTCTTTATAAAGAAAGGGGAGATTTTATATATAGGT
>DAHVYC010000049.1 GCA_027327845.1 Candidatus Nomurabacteria bacterium | reverse complement strand
GATAATTCCAAGCACACCTCCTATGCTCGTCAGTATGATCGCTTCAGATAAAAATTGATTGCGTATTTGCATAGGTGTAGCTCCGAGGGCTTTGCGTAATCCTATTTCACGAGTACGCTCGGAAACGTTTACCAGCATTATATTCATAATTCCTATCCCTCCCACTATAAGAGATATGCCGGCCATAAGGGAAAGGAACATTCGAAGCGCATCTGTGATGCTGGTTAAAATCTTTATGGCGTCAGCCAAATCTCTCACGGAAAAATCATCATCGCTGGGGTTTTTTATTCTGTGTTCTTCGCGCAAGACTCTCTCTATGTCGGAGATGGTCGGTTTGATATTATCCGCAGAATCCACTTTTATCCTTATACCTTGTATGTAATTTATTCCCAGAATTTGTCTTTGTCCTACCGTGAACGGTATAAAGACTTGGTCATCCTGATTTTGGAAACCGACTGTCCCTAATTTATCCTGTACTCCTATAACCCTAAAAGGTATACCGCCGGCGGAATTTTCGGAGTTGTTTGGATTTTCCAGTTTTACTACTTGTCCTAAAGCGGATCCATTTGGAAAAAGTTCTTGCGCTACATCGTAACCCAAAACTATGACATTCGAGCCGGCTCTCCCCTCTTCGTCAGTAAAGAAAGTTCCTTCGTTCATTTCTACATTCTGAATGCGCGGATAACTCCCATCTACGGCGGTAAATGTGGTATCCACGGATTCTTTGCCGGCAACTACCGTTATATTTCCGCGAACTAGAGCCATAGCATCAGTAATATGAGGAACCCTATTCTTATCTTTAATAGCAGATAAATCTTTATCCACTAAGGTTTTTATTTGTACTCCGAAAACAGCAGCCGGAGGCCCTGTCTCGTTGCTTTTACCCGGCAATACGCCGATTATATTCGTGCCGAGCTTCGTAATCTGTCCTAAGACCAGCGCTTGAGCTCCGGCACCTATGGAAATAATAATTATTACTCCCGCTACTCCGATCACAATACCCAGTATAGTCAAAAAGCTCCTGGCTTTTCTCTGCAGAAGATTTCTTGCTATTGTCGGCACATTTTTAAAAAAATAAATCATCTACTTCCTAGACAAATTTCCGAAAGACAAACTATCTTCGGGTCCTTCTTCCGTAAGTTCGCTTTTTTTCTGCGTTTTGTTTTCTTCGTCACCTGTGATCATGCCGTCTTTTATGGTAATAATGCGTCTAGCATGCTCTGCCACAAAGCGATCATGCGTAACCAATATTACAGTGCGTCCTTCTTCATTTAAACGCCCCAATATATTCATTACCGTCGCTCCGCTTTTTGAATCCAGGTTGCCCGTAGGCTCGTCCGCGAATATCACTTTCGGATCACACACCAGGGCTCTGGCTATAGCTACTCTTTGTTTCTGGCCACCGGATATTTGATTAGACAGAAAGCTTAGACGGTTTTCAAGTCCGACCGACTTTAGGGCTTCTGTGGCTTTTTCTATATGATTTTTTTGTTTACTGTAAGTAAGCGGTAAGATTACATTATCCAAAACCGATGTTCTCGGCAGGAGATTAAAAGATTGAAATACGAACCCTATCCTTTCATTTCTTATACGAGCCAAATCGTCATCAGAAAAACTATCGGTATTTTCATTATTAAAAAAATAAGTTCCGCCAGTCGGCCTATCCAAAAATCCTATGATATGCATCAAGGTAGACTTACCCGAGCCTGAAGGGCCCATGATAGCCACGAACTCGCCTTCTTTTACCTGGAGACTTATGTTTTTCAGAACTTTAGTGATAACTCCGCCATTTTCATATTCTTTTGTAATATTTTCTAGGCGTATTAACATTTTACTTTTTGATCAAAGTTACTACTTCATCTCCCTCTTTTAGTCCACTGGTGATTTCGGTCATTCCGCTATCTCCTTCAAGTCCGGTGGTTACACTTACTTCTTTATAAGTTTTAGTTTTAGGATCGATAATAAGGCGCACTGTTTTATTTCCTGATTGATCTTTTATAATTGCGCGAGCCGGGATAACCAACGCATTATTTTTCTCCCCGGCAAGAATAGTCATGTTTGCCGTCATCCCCGGACGAAGTTCTGGCTTACTATCCATATAAGCGGTAACTTTATAATTCACTACTCCGGAAACTAAAGTAGAGGCGGGATCTATTTTACCCACTGTCGCTCTATATATTTGATCCGTTCCGAAAGCGTCAAAGGTGACATCGACAGGAGCTCCCAGCATAACACCGGTAATATTCGCTTCATTGACGTTCGCTTCAAGATAAATATTATTTACATCCTGCAGGGCCATCACGTCTTTCTGTGCCTGCGCCAATTCTCCGATTTTTATATCTACTCTGGTAATAGTGCCGTCTGCGGGAGCTCTAAGTATCGTATGTTCAAAGTTAGCGCTGGCAGACTCAAATTGCCCTTCCGCTGTCAATATGTTTGCCTTAGCTAGATCAATGTCGGATTGTCGGGCAGAAGCTTGTTTTACAGCCAATTCCGCCTCCCTCTGGTCTACTAATGCCTGTGCCGTACCCAAGGCAGAATCTTGAGTTTTTAAAGCTGCTTGATAAGCATTGTAATAAGTAGTATATGTGGAAGATTTTTTATTTGGTATTGAGACTATCCATTTGGTATTACTGCTTGTATTGAAACCGCTCGGGAATTGGATGAATAATCCCTTTGTGCCAAGCTTGGTCGGAGTAGTGGTGCTTATAGTTCCTGTAGATACTTCCATTCCCGAAGTTATGAAAGAAGACGAATCCGGGATGTTTATTACATAATCGCCTTGAGTCTCTCCTTCGTAAGTCCCGGATATTGAGGGAGCGGTTATGTTAGTCAGGCTGGTATTGTCCGGAGAAGCTGTAAGGTCATTGCTCATCATCGCTTTATAAGCGTTTCCTACCAAGACTGCTTGCTGAGATTTCACTCGATCATAATCGTCTTTAGCATTTTGCAGGGCTACTTTAGCCAAGTTTATTTCTTCACTCGAAGCGCCATCTATAATGCTTTGATACTTAGCATTTGCCGCAGCCAGTGCGCCCTTGGCTTGAGTGAGCGAAGCCAGTTCATTTCCTTGATCCAAAGTAGCCAATATCTGGCCGGATTTGACCTTATCCCCCACTTTTACTTTTACCGTTCTTACTATTCCGCTATTGTAAAAAGATAGAGTAAGATCTGTATTAGAAGTGACTTGCCCTGTGGCTAATATTGTTTGTTTTAAATCCACTATTTTTGCCATATCTGTCGATATATTTTTGCTGTTATCTTTAGGCTTTATTATAAGAAAAACAATAAAAGCGGCTA
>DAHVYC010000048.1 GCA_027327845.1 Candidatus Nomurabacteria bacterium | reverse complement strand
CCGGTGGAGGGCTTTCTGTTCTTCCAATTGGGATACAAAGTTGGAAATCATGCCACCCGGCACCTGGTGGTCAAATACCCTCATGTCAGTAATTCTTGTCAGACCGCGTTCAAATCCACGCTTTACCCTAAGATCCTCGAAGTATTTGGACACTTCAAAGAGGGTATGAATATTGAGTCGTGTATCGTGGGGTGACTCCTGTAGCACCCTGACCACAGTTTCAACCGGAGGCTGGGAAGCCCCAAAAGCCAAAGGAACCGCAGCTGTATCAATCCCATCCACATTGGCATCAGCTGCCTTTAAGTATGCCCCTACTGCCAAGCCACCAATATAGTGGCTATGCAGCTGCACACGTATTTTCAGATTCTTTTTAAACAATTTAACCAAGTCATACGCCACATATGGTGACAACAATCCGGCCATATCCTTGATACAGATAGAATCGGCCCCCATCTGTTCAAGCTCTTTGGCTGTCTTTAAATAGTGATCCAATGTATGTACCGGGCTGATCGTATAAACAACCGCAGCCTGGACATGGGCTCCCGCTTTTTTTGAAAACTTAATGGGTGCTTCCAGGTTCCTGATATCGTTTAGGGCATCAAATATGCGGATAATATCAATCCCGTTTTCCACTGCTTTGTATGTGAACCGTTCGACCACATCATCCGGATAATGCTGCATACCTACCAAAGACTGGCCTCGCAACAGCATTTGCAACGAAGTCTTTTTGATTTCCTTTTTTATTAACCGCAGTCGTTCCCAAGGGTCTTCATTCAGGAACCTGAGGCAGACATCAAAAGTTGCACCACCCCATACCTCCAGGGAATGATACCCCACCTCATCCAATTTCCCAAGGATTGGCAGCATATCTTCGGTACGCATGCGTGTTGCCCACAGACTCTGGTGGGCATCCCTGAGGGTAGTGTCGGTAATTTCAACTCTATGCCCTTTAACCATATATATCTCCTCCAATGGTTGTACTCTATATCACAAGCTTATCCATTCTTAACAACAAAATTTCTCTCAGGAACTACATTGAAAACAGCCAATAATAGAGTAATATTAGGTACTAACCTTCAACTTTTTCTATTATATGCGCTGTTACTTTATATTTCAATAAGATTCGCTCATGTATACAATATAACGTGAAAGTATACAAAAGGCAAAAAAAGTGGGTAGCGGGTAGTGATAAATAGCTCACCACTACCCACTACCCACTCGTCACACCTTAGCAATAATCACCACATTATCCTGAGAGAATCCCGTTGCCCTAACGGTAATACTTGTGAGTCTGTCCTTGTCAGGAGGGGTCAGGAGGGGTGCTTCCACAATAACAGTAACACTCTTATCCTGCACGGGTATTTGACAGTTGAATAAATAAAAAATCCTCGCAAGCCTTGAAATAGGCTTATTTTTTTGTCAAATTCCAAACATTTTTAGTGAACAATGTTGCACAATGTGTTATAATATAAGTAGTTGGCAAGAGAGGTGCTAAAAAATGAGGCTACAAATTGTTAATTCAAAAAATGCTGCATCTTTGTATGTGGTTAAATCAATTTACGAAAATGGAAAGCGTTCTTCTAAAGTTGTCGAAAAGCTCGGCACTGTTGCCGGGTTAAGAAAAAAGTTAAACGGCCAAGATCCCATAGAATGGGCAAAGAAGTATGTCGAGGAACTTAACAAAAAAGAAAAGGAAGAAAAACGCGAAGTACTAGTTAAATACTCGCCTTCAAAGCTTATTGATAAAGATGAACAACGCTTGTTTAACGGTGGGTATCTATTTCTTCAAAAAATTTATCACGAGCTCAAGCTGGATAAGATTTGTAAGGACATTTCCCAAAAGTATAAGTTTGATTTCGACTTAGATTCAATACTTTCCAGATTAATCTATGGTAGAGTGATATTCCCCTCCTCAAAACTTGCTACATACGAGCTTTCTAAAAAATTTATAGAACAACCGGAATTTGATTTACATCAAATATACAGAGCTCTTGAATTCCTCGCTAAGGAGACAGATTTTATCCAGTCCTCCTTGTATGAAAACAGCCTGAAGATTTCCAAAAGAAATACCGGTATTCTTTACTATGATTGCACCAATTATTTTTTTGAAATCGAACAGGAAGATGGCGATAAACAATATGGTCCTTCAAAAGACCACAAGCCAAATCCAATCGTTCAAATGGGCCTGTTTATGGACGGAGACGGCATTCCACTTGCTTTCAGTATAAACAGGGGAAATATGAATGAGCAGTTGACTTTAAAGCCCTTAGAAAAGAAAATAATTTCTGATTTTGAGCTTTCTAAATTCATCGTCTGTACAGATGCAGGGCTGGCTTCTGAAGATAATCGAAAGTTTAACAGCAAGGATGAACGTGCTTTTATTACAACACAATCTATCAAAAAATTAAAAGAGCACCTGAAAAAATGGGCTCTTGCTCCAGACGGCTGGAAACTTTCGGGTAGCGATAAAACATATGACATTTCTAAACTTGATGAAATGATAGATAAAGCTACTCCTAAAGATAAAGCAAAAATAATATCAAAAGTCTTTTACAAAGAACGTTGGATAAAAGAAAATGGCTTTGAACAACGGCTTATTGTAACCTACTCAATCAAATACAGGGATTATCAGCGTAAAATCCGCAACTCTCAAATAGAAAGAGCTCAAAAGGCAATACAAAACAACCCGACAAAAATCAAGAAATGCAATGCTAACGATTACAAAAGGTTTATTAATAAAACAAGCTGTACTCCTGACGGTGAAATTGCAGATAAGGAAATATACCGCATTGACCAGGCTCTCATCGAGAAAGATGAAGCGTTCGATGGTTTTTATAGTGCTTGTACAAATCTTGAGGATGATGCTTCTGAAATAATAAAGGTAAATCATAGGAGATGGGAGATTGAAGAATGCTTTAGAATTATGAAAAGCGAATTCAAAGCAAGACCTGTATTCTTAAAAAAAGATGACCGTATTAAAGCACATTTCATCACATGTTTTATATCGTTAATTATTTATAGGCTGCTTGAAAAGCGACATAATGAGGAGTTCACCTGTCATGAAATTATTAGTGAATTAAGAAATATGAACTTTAAAAAGGTTAAGGGGGAAGGTTATGAGCCCTTATATACAAGAACTGATTTTACCGATGCTTTTCATGATACTTTTAACTTTCGTACGGATTATCAGATCGTTACCACGAGTATGATGAAAAAAATTTTTAAAGAAACGAAAAAATAAAAAACATTACTCACTTTTTTCACAAATACAAAATCCTGCAAACTCCTTCACATCAAGAGTTTGCAGGACTTTTAC
>DAHVYC010000047.1 GCA_027327845.1 Candidatus Nomurabacteria bacterium | reverse complement strand
CATTTCATATAGACCTCAAGATAATTCTGGCCCAGCTTTTTAATTTTGGAGTAGTTTTCGTAGTTTTATATATATATGCGCTTAAACCACTCAACAAGATAATGAAAGAACGTTCGGAAAAGATAGAAAAAGGAGTGAAAGATGCCAAAACCAATGCTGAAATTTTGAAGAATACAAAAGAGGAATACGATAAAATCGTAGCTCAGGCTAAGAATGAAGCAGATAAAATATTTAAAGATGGCAAGAAAGAAGCGGAAGAAAAAAGAGCTTTAATGCTTGAGAAAGCAAAAGAGGAAGTGGCGACTTTGATAGAAGGAGGCAAAAAGAGTTTAGAAAACGAAAAGAGGAAAATAGTGGAAGAAGCCAAAAACGAAATAGTTTCACTCTCGGTGAAGATAGCCGAGAAAATACTAGGTGAGAAAATCGGTAGTTCTTTTGATGAAAGAAAAATAAAAGAATTAGAAAATTTATAAAGTGATGGCAAAGATATCAAACAATTACATAGCCTCGGCGATATATTCGGTTTTAAAAGATAAAAAAGGTGAAGAGGCGAGAAAGGCATATAAAGATACGGTTCGGTTTCTATATCGCAAAAGGTTGCTTTCAAAATCCGGCGACATACTAGAGAAGTTGGATAAGATAATAAACAAAAATGAAGGCAGACTGGAAGTGAAAGTGGAAAGCGCCAAAGGATTGAAGAATGAATTTAAAAAAGAACTGGCTTCGTTTATAAAAGAAAGATATAAAGCAAAAGATGTGGTTTTAAAAGAGAAAGAAGATGAGAGATTATTGGGAGGATTCAAACTAGAGGTAGGCGATGAGATTATAGACCTTACAGCTAAAGATAAAATTAAAAAATTACAAGGATATTTAATAAAAAAAATATGAGCACGAATTACATAGTAGAAAATTTAAGAAAGGAGATAGACTCATTCTCATCGCAAGTAAAAGCGGAAAAAATCGGGCATGTTCTCGAGGTGTTCGACGGCATCGCTAAAATTTCCGGTCTTTCCGATATAAAATCCTCAGAAATGGTCACTTTTCCGAATGGAGAAGTAGGAGTGGCGTTAAACCTCGAAGAGGACACTGTGGGAGTCGTTATTTTAGATGACTTTACTAAATTAAAAGAAGGAGACGAAGTAAGGGCTACCGGTAAAATTCTAGAAGTACCAGTGTCAAACAGTTTGATAGGAAGGGTTGTAGATGCTTTAGGGAAGCCAAAAGATGGCAAGGGGGAGATAAAAGCGGATAAAACATATCCTATTGAAAAAGTGGCTCCCGGGGTTATTACCCGTCTTAAAGTTTCTCAGCCGGTTTCTACCGGTATTAAAGTTATAGATGCGATTATTCCGATAGGACGAGGGCAAAGGGAACTTATAATCGGAGATAGACAGACAGGAAAGACAGCTATTGCTATCGATGCTATTTTAAATCAAAAAGGTCAGGATATGATATGTGTTTATGTTTCTATAGGCCAAAAAGATTCAAAACTTCGTAAAATACAGACAAGACTCGAGGAAGGAGGCGCTATGGCATACACCATCATTGTTTCTGCAGGTTCTTCCGAACCGGCTCCTCTTTCTTATATAGCTCCTTATACCGGAGTTTCCATAGCGGAGTATTTCATGGATCAGGGTAAAGATGTTTTGATAATCTACGATGATCTCTCCAAACATGCAGTAGCATATCGAGAAATTTCTCTTTTACTACGCAGACCGCCTGGACGTGAGGCATATCCGGGAGATGTCTTTTATTTGCACTCAAGATTGCTTGAAAGAGCTTGCAGGAGAAACAAGGAAGCCGGTGGCGGATCAATAACAGCTTTACCTATCATAGAGACCCAGGCAGGTGACGTTTCCGCTTACATTCCTACGAACGTCATTTCTATCACCGACGGGCAGATTTTCTTGGAAACAGATCTTTTCTATAAAGGTATAAGGCCTGCAGTCAACGTCGGACTTTCTGTGTCTCGCGTAGGAGGCGATGCACAAATCAAAGCAATGAAAAAAGTTGCCGGGACTCTTAAGCTCGACCTTGCGCAATACCGTGAACTTGAAGCTTTCGCTCAGTTCGGTTCCGACCTTGATGAATCCACTAAACGCCAACTTGAACGCGGAGTACGAGCGGTAGAAGTACTAAAACAGCCGCAATATACTCCTATAAAAACAGAGAGACAAGTAGTCGTGCTTTATGCACTTACAAAGGGTTATATGGACGACATACCTCTTTCAAGGATAAGGGAATTTGAAGAAGGGCTTGTGACTTATACGGAAAATAATGCGAAAAAATTCTATAAAGAAGTTATAGAAACGAACATATGGACTGATGCCGGAGAAGAAGAACTCAAAAAAGCCATTTCTGAATTTAAAAATAATTTTTTAGCCAAATAATCACCGGTTGAACTATGCCGAATTCTAAAGAGATAAAAAATAGAATAAAATCGGTAAGAAGCACGAAGAAAATTACTAAAGCCATGGAACTGGTTGCTGCTTCTAAAATGAAAAGAGCTGTTTCTTCGGCTTTGTCTTCCAGATTATATGCCGAGTATTCATGGGAAGTTCTTACTTCGATAGCCAATGGAAAAAATGGTAGCGAAGAAGGAGCACACCCTCTTTTTATAGATAGGGAAATGAAAAATGGAAAAGGAGGAAATATTCTCCTTATACTTATCACTTCCAATCGCGGGCTTTGTGGAGCCTATAATGCCCAAGTTATAAAAAAAGCCATTTCTTTTTTGAAAGAAGCCGGAAATTTCGGTAATGGTGACTCATCGAAAATAGATATAATTTCAATAGGTAAAAAGGGGGACTTGGCAATGAGACGTTTGGGTAAAAAAATATTGGCAAGTTTCTTTGATTTTCCAAGCAATATTTCTATTTCGGATATAATACCGGTTTCCGAAATGGCGATGAATGAATACAATCTTATGCATTATGATAAGGTTTTAGTGGCATATACCGATTTCGTGTCCGCTCTTTCTCAGAAGCCGAATATAAAAGAATTATTGCCAATTTCCAAAACAAGCCTAAAAGAGCTTATAGACAATCTAGAAGGAGGTTTTAAAAATAAAGAACAAGAGAAAACAAAAGAAAAAAGTATAAAAAACACGGAATATTTATTTGAAGGGAATAAAGAAGAATTAATGAAATCCCTTGCGGAGAAAATAACCAGAATGCAAATATATCAAATGTTTCTTGAATCCAATGCATCAGAGCAATCTTCTAGAATGGTCGCTATGAAGAACGCTTCGGAAGCAGCTGGTGAAATGATAGAAGATTTGACGCTTATGTTTAATAAAGCTCGGCAAAGTGGCATAACGCGTGAAATATCTGAAATAAGTGCGGGTATGGCGTCAGTAAATTAAAAGATTATAAGTTA
>DAHVYC010000046.1 GCA_027327845.1 Candidatus Nomurabacteria bacterium | reverse complement strand
TATTTCAACAAAAATTGGAGCGTGGAGACCAAGCGTATTTTTTTGTATTCAGGAGATCCCGGATCTTTGTCAGTAATATCAAACACTCCCTGACTCCCGCGATGGAGCGATCCCAAGCTGGAACCTGATTCTTTGGCTATGCTAAGAGCGGTAGCTTTCGCGTTATCCAGAGCTTCCGCGAGCATTTCCGGCTTGATGCTGTTTATATCGGAAAATTGGAAGGAGATGGAATTCTGACTCATCACTATCCCCTGTTTTATCAAAGTCATAGTGTCTTTTGAAGCGGATTTCACCAAGTCAACTTTTTTAGTATAGAGAGAAAGCTGAGCGCTTGCATTGTATCTGAACAAGGCATCTTTGTAGGTATCTTGATAGATGTTCACAGGAGCGACATTTATCTCATCCGGAGAAAATCCTTTTGCTTGCAGAAACGTCTTGATAGCAGAAGTATTCTTTTCTATATCAGCATACATAGAGTCCACATTATTGGACTTAACTTCAAAATTTATAGACCAGATAGCAGTATCAGCTTTAACTATCCTCTCCGAGAGCCCTTTTACTTCCACATAAGATCCCTGCCTTGAGAAGTTCTGCGCGGAGAAAAAGAATATTGCAGAAAACAAAAGCATCGCTAAACCTATAATAAATACGCCATAATTTTTTAGATTTTCCATATCTTTATATTATACCATAAAAGCAAAAATCCTTGTCAAATGTGTTTGTCTTTTGAATTTTCTTCTATATGACCCTCTATGTGTTCAAGCCTTTTAGAAATTTCTTTTATTTCTTTTCCTATACCCCCCAACTCTTTCGCTTCTATTTCCGTTTCTTCTTCAGCTTTCTCAGTCAACTTCGTTTCCCCTTTTAATTTTTTCATTATTACTTCACTTCCTATAAAATCAACCACAAAAAGCCCGGTGGAAAGGAGAAGCGCGCTCCCTACTACGATAGATAGCGGTCCATCCCACCAAGGGAGAGATCCCAAATCAAGCGAACCTGTCTGCTGATAAGAAAAAAGCATGCTGGTAATAAAATCTGCCGTATGCCAAATACCGCGCCAAAATATGACGACACCGACGCCACCTATAAAAGCATAAAGAATGGGATAACGGCTGAGTTTCGCCCGTACCCTGTCTTCAAGCTTGTCGAAAAATACTACAATCGACTTGATCATAGATTTAAATATTTTAGCTTCTCTTTTTCGCCTTCTTGGCTTGTAGCATTTGCCTTTTTATTTCTAGCCTCTTTTTCGTTTTATGTGAATGTCTGGATTTCTTCTTAGGACTAAGCGTTGTACCTCTTTTTGCCATATAAATATGTTATTTGAAATTAATTTTTAATATATGTTTATTATACTTAAAAAACAAATAAGTGCAAAATAATTGCCCCGGGGTTAACCAGGGCAATCTGGGTGGTTTATTAAACATAAATTACATTCTCTATTACTCCACTTTTGCGGTTATAATACAGGTAAGCAACTAATAAACTGTTAACCCATATTTCGAAACCGTCATACTTGCTGTTTTTGCTTAACCAACCACCTTTAATTAGTTCCGCTTCTGTTACTTTTTTCCCTTTTTCCATTTTCAATCCTCAATTTAGCTAATTTGAAAATGACAACATTTCATTAGTGTCTCCACTCCGGAACACCTCCT
The DNA here is from genome assembly GCA_027327845.1 of Candidatus Nomurabacteria bacterium. Lineage (GTDB taxonomy): Bacteria > Patescibacteriota > Minisyncoccia > Phycocordibacterales > UBA9973 > UBA9973. The sequence continues at coordinate 1,941 of DAHVYC010000046.1, read as the reverse complement.
TTTGAAAGTAGAGAGAAAATCAAAGTAACGTAATCCGTTTAAATTATACCAAAATGAAAAACCAGACGCTAGAACAAATCTGGGCCGTCGCCGTCCAAATACCATTTATCCCAAATTTTTACGATTTTTATAGTTTGTCCGCTTGCTACTTTACATACTCCATAATCTTCCGTCTTCTCTAGGAGCTCCACACACCCCCTAAAAGCATAATAATCATCAAATGTACTATGTGCCTTGCGCAAAATAAAAAACTCATAGATTCCAAAAGCTATCAGGATTGCTAAAACTAAAAAAGCTATCTTTATAAGTAATTCTTTCTTCACTTTCATAATCAAATTATAACAAATAAAACACTTTAGCAGAAACTGCCCGTTATATAAATGGCACAAAGACAAAACCTGGAAACTCCCGCTTTTCGAAGATTCCTCCTGTTTTCTTTATCTCCCAAAAAATACTTTCCCGCATGGGGTATATCATAATTCCACCTTCTTTCAACTGTTTCCTCCAAATTTCTGGCACCCTCTTTACCCTGGCTGAAGCTATAATCCTATCTATAGAAGATTCATCCGCTGCTCCTGGAATCCCGTGCTCTGCGCTTTCACAAAAGAAAGCGATATTTTTTTCCAATTCAGAATATTTCTTTAAATTATTTTTTCCAAAATTATACAATTCTCTCTCTATCTCAAAAGCAAATACTTTACCCTCTTCCCCCACTATATATGAGAGAAGTGCGCTCTGCCAACCAGAACCGGACCCAGCGTCTAGAATGATCTGCCCTTCTTTTACTTCAAGGAGCTCCAACATAAAAACGACAGTATATGGCTGAGAAATAGTTTGCCCATATCCTATAGGCAAAGGTACATCATCATAAGCAAAAATTTTTTCTTCTTCCTTCACAAAATCCGCCCTGTCTACATGCCATAGGGCAGAGGCTATGGAATCCGACTTGAGAACTCCTTTGACTTTGAGTAAATTTATGAGCTTGTCCATAATGGTTTTGCCCTGACAAACCAAAGCCCCCGTATTTCGCGAAGGGCTTTAGTCTTTGTTGCTTATCCTCATTTTCATAGGGGAGAACTTACTTTACTAATAATTTTTGTTTCTAATCCGGGTTCATAACTCCCAGATACACAAAACGTTTTAAAGACCGGAGTTTCCCCTATCGCGGGGATTAAGCTACTATAATTATCCCGCCTCTCCTATAGAGAAGTCAATAGAATTTAAGCCAAAAAATACGAATAACGGGTGCATTAACTGTTCAAAAGTACGCCAAAACAGTGGAAAACAGAAAAACCATCATTCGACGGTTTCTCTGTCGGCTGATGGTTTTTAATTAGTCAAGATGAGGAATCTTTGCTAGGGATAGTAATAGCCCCAACAAAGTGAGGATTAAGAACAAAACAAAAGCGATATTACCAATTTTCTTTTTCATATTCACTCCATTTAGATGTACAGCAACTAAGATAAATTGATAAGAATAATATGATATTTTCTACTTCAGAGGATACGCTGTTAATACGAAGAAAGTAATTATTTTCTGGTACAAAAATAACAGATGGGAGAGCCATTATAGTAATTACCACTAAGAACAAGGACATTATTCTTAATCTTTTAAATAAAATAATACCGGGATTTGTTTTATTTAATGATTTTTTGGTTTTAATCTCAAAATTATTAAGATTCGATAAAATTATACCTGCACTTATGATCATGAAAACACCTATTACCATTTCCTCCACTACAGTTACGGCTGACAGAAAAGAAAACAGTATAATGTGCATTCTAACCAAAATTAGCAATCCCAATAATATCTTTACTAAGATAAAGTTATCCAACCCAGAAAATTCCCTTATCCTGTCAGAAACTTCTTGGAATTTCCTAAGTACAAGAGAATCAATAAAATTAAAGGCCTCCATTTATACCTCCTCATTTTCTAGTTAT
>DAHVYC010000045.1 GCA_027327845.1 Candidatus Nomurabacteria bacterium | reverse complement strand
CCAACATTTTTCACAATACACTTTTACTTTGGCTTTTGGGGAATACATGGAAATTATACTCTTTCCACAAAGATCACATACAGTTTTGTAAAGCACTCTTTCATTCCTCCAAACAAATCGGCGTATCATTCTGCATTCCGAACAAAATGTCGGCGGGGGGACTTTTATTTTCTCATAAAACTTAAAATCTTCCAGCTCGATGGTAAATTGAGTCTTGCAGTTCTGGCATACCACACTTTGTGATTTATACTCCATGATTTTGGCTCCTCAAGGCCTTGCCTTAGGGCTCCCTTAAGGCAAGGCCTTTTCCCGCCATCATATCCCCTCTTTTTTGAGTTGCTCTATTATTTCACGGGATTTACGGGAAATTTTTGAAGGAAGTTTTATTTTTAATTTTATGAGAAGATCTCCTCTTTTGTTTTTAGTAACAGGCACGCCTTTACCTTTTATTCTCAGGATTTCGTTTATAGATACACCTTCTGGTATTTTGACAGTTATATCGCCATCCAAGGTTTTTATAGGATATTCCGCTCCGAGTAATGCATCCGTCAATTTAAGATCGAGATTCATAGTCAGATCGTTTCCTTCTCTTTTGAATATAGGATGAGGGGTTACATTTATTTTTATATACAGATCTCCGGCTGTCCCTTTGGAGATAGCTTCTCCCATCCCCGCCATTCTGATCATTTCTCCGTCACGTATGCCGGCTGGGACATTTATAGAAATTTCTTCTTCTTTCCTTAAAATCCCTTTTCCTTTACAATTCTCACATTTTTCTTTCGGTACAGTGCCAGACCCTAAACATTCCTCACAAAGCTTGGTGCTGGAAATCGTACCTAATATAGTCCTCTTGGCTTCGCGGATATGCCCTTGTCCATTGCAATATTTGCAGGTTTCGGTCTTTGATCCAGGTTTCGCCCCAGATCCTCCACATATACCGCAAGTCGATGTTTTAGTAATTAAAATTTTTCTACTGGTACCAAATACAGCTTCGGAAAAAGAAATTTGTATCTCGGTGGATATATCTCTGCCTCGTCTGGTTTCTCTTCTTCCTCCGCCCATACCGCCCCCGAAGAAATCACTAAAAATATCATTTAAGTTTCCAAAATCAAATCCCGCTTCTCCGTTCTCGAAACCGCCAAAACCGAATCCTCCGAATCCCTGCCTCGGGTCACCGTATCCTCCAGAGGAAGCACCTCCCATATTTTCAAAACCTGAACCAAATTGATCGTATTTTGAACGCTTCCCATCATCAGAAAGCACTTGATAAGCCTCATTTACTTCCTTAAACTTGGCTTCGTTTCCTTCTTTTTTGTCGGGATGATATTTGTGCGCCAATTTATAAAAAGCCTTCTTGATTTCATCCTTTGAAGCATTCTTCTCTACTCCTAATATTTTATAATAGTCTTTGTTCATAACGTTTATAATACGTATCCTAGCACAAATATCAAGAAATTTAAAGAGTCGTGGGTCCCCTGTCCTTATGACTCCGAGGGCGCCTGCCTGCCGGTAGGCAAAAAGGCTCAGAAATTTCTTGATATTTGTGCGCTTAAATCATAGGTTCAGCTTCTTGGGAAGTATTACCCCCAGTGCCGTTATTTCCTTCAGAATTATTGTTATTGTTTCTACTTTTACCTTCAATTATCGCTTTTTCTTCCGCACTTCTTATAATAGAAGCTTCTTCCTCGGCCATCAATCTCTGTGCATCATCTTTTGATATTGAATATTTCCTTCTCGAAGAAGCTATTATTTCTTCTCTATAAGAAGGATGCGTAGGCGGAAGTACTCGTAATGTCTCGGCTGAAAAAGGATCATAGGATTCTCCTTCTATTGTCATTTTTACATAAATTTCCCCCACAGCTAGATTTATCATATCTTTAACATCGAATACTGGCGCAAATTCCGGCTTCATTTTTACCGCATCCTCACCACCTACACGGAAAGTTATTATGCTTCCACAGTTTCCAAGCACTGCTTGATGTACTCTGGAAATTATCTGCCCTACATACTGGTGGGCTACAGTCAGATTTAAACCGTACTTTCTAGCCTCCGAAAGAATATTTTCAAATGTCTGGGTAACTACGTTCTGAAACTCGTCTACATAGAGATAGAAATCCTTGCGATCTTTTTCAGGAATAGCGGCACGTTCCATACCCGCTTGTTTTATCTTCGTTAAAAAGATAGAGCCAAGAAAAGAAGAGTTCTCCTCGCCAAGGCGTCCTTTGGACAAGTTAATGAGTATAATTTTTTCATCATTCATCATTTTACTTATATCTATCTTATTCTGTTTCTGTCCGAAGATATTTCTAAGTAATGGATCCGAAAGAAATTGCCCAAGTTTGTTTACCAAAGGAATGATGGCATCGGTATCGAATTTCTCCGACCAATCGGCAAATTCTATAGCGAAGAATCTTTTAACCATGTCATCCGTTATATATTCGACTACTTTCTGCCTATAATTTCTATCAGTCAACATCGAAATCATTCCGCGCATCGTAGCATGAGGATAGTCAAGCAGAGCAAGGCAAGTAAATCGGAAAACGTGCTCCAAGCGAGGTGTCCAGTTCGCACCGAATTGTTTTTCAAAAACTTCTATGAGTCCTTGGGTAAGTTGGAATTTAAAAGCCGGATCCACGTTTGCTAAAGGATTGAAAGATGCTGGGAAATCTACATCCGGCGGATCTATGATGCAAACATCTTCTATGCGTTCCTTGGGAATATAATCAAGCATAGCGTCTATGACATCTCCGTGCGGGTCTATAAGACAAAGTCCATGCTTATAAGTCACATCTTGCCTTAAAAGAAGTTCCAAAAGCTTTGTTTTCCCTACACCTGATTTTCCTATGATATATAAATGCCTTCTCCTGTCTATGCGCTTTATACCAAAGATAAATTTCTTTTCTTCAAGAGATGCGACATAATTCGTACGCCCGAAGAAAGAAACCTCTTCCGGATCCACCTTGCCGAAAACGGGTAGTTCCGGCGGAGGAGGAGCATATTTTATTATTTGCACCCGATTCTGTTTGGGCATATTATATCTTTATTTTACTATATTTTTTTAAAGCTTTCAATCTGTTTTTCTCAATACACTTCTTTATTATAACAATCTTCGCAATACACTTTTTCCGTTTTTTCCGGAGCAAAGCTCGTTTCAAATCCGTTTTGGCATTTTTCATCATGTCCATGATTTTTCTTTTCACACATACAGATACGATGCCAAAGCCTGAGTGGATTTCTTTTTCGCAACCTTTTTTCGTGTCTACAATTAAAGCAATAACGAGGTAATGGCACCTTAAGATACCTATATAAATTGAGCTCATCTATGGTTATTTTAAACGCTCCTAGGCAATGATCTTCCCCTTTCTTTTTATGTGAAAGACAACCAATAATTTCTTTAGCAATCTCGTCAGATACATCATCTAAATTATCCGGTAGATCTTCCGCTTTCATGCTTATTTTGTATTCTTTTTCTTCCTTTTCCCTCCATCTATAGCCCATTTCAAGCGCTCGCTCTTTTGTAATCGGAAAATAATCCTGTGCCTGGGTTTCATTATAGCCGAAAGTAGAAAGTTCCGGCGGAAAAAATTCTCCATATCCATAACTCCGGCCTTTTTTATCTATATAAGGCATATCGGTCATGTGTTTCTTTATTTTGGGAACCAAGGATTCATATTCCTCTTTAGTGTATTGTTTATTTAAAATACAATATTTCTTCGAGCGAAGCCCTAAGCAACCAAATAAATTATCACAA
>DAHVYC010000044.1 GCA_027327845.1 Candidatus Nomurabacteria bacterium | reverse complement strand
AAAAACTAATATTTATTTATCAGAATCTGAATTAGAAAAATATAAAACAGATGATTTATATTTAATATCATCTGATAAAGAAACTTATACTTCATATTTAGAAAAATTAAATTTAAAACCCGAAGAAATACTTTTCTTTGACGATAAAGAGAAAAACATAAATACAGCAAAGGCTCTTGGCATAGAAGCTCATCTGTATGATGGCACAAAAAGTTTGAAAGAATTTATTCTATAACTAACATGCTTGAATTCGGGATAAAAAGAGAAAATGAAGAGCGTCGAGACGGGGGATGCGCCGTAGTTTTTAATCCTGAAAACGGCAAATATGCCGCTTATAGAAATTTAAAAAGCGGAAGACTCGGGCTATATGGAGGCGGTTTCGATGACAATGAAGACGAAAAAGAAGGAGTCCTAAGAGAACTTGCCGAAGAGAGCGGACTTTGCGATTTTTCTTATATAGAGAAAATAGACAAAGTCTTGACCCATTATTTCAATTACAACAAAAACAAAAATAGAGTCGCAGCTGCAACTTGTTTTCTGGTAATTTTAAAAAGCGCTGATTTGAAGCCTACCAAACTGGAAGAACATGAGAAGTTTGAACTTGAATGGGTCACCCCGGAAGAAATTTTATCGGACTGGAGAACACATAGTGAAGAGAATAATTATGATCACTGGATTTATTTTTTCGAAAAGGCTGTGAAGCGCGTAAAAGAGCTCGGGTATTCTTCTATATTGACTTCATGAATTGGTGTATAATATAGGAGTTATGAAAAACAATAAACTCATAATAGTTGTTGTGCTCATTATAATAATATTACTAGTGGGTTTTTTGGTCTATAACGGAAGCCAAAAAAGCAAAAATGAGGCGGGAAGCGCGCAAAATGCGCCTTCTTCAATCGGTGCCTCCATATATGATAAGGTTAAGGTCGAAAATCCGGCCGGCAGTATACCTAATACCAATCCATTTGCCGTGCCGACGAATCCTTTCAAGGATTCTTATAAGAATCCTTTCTAAAACAATATGAAAGAAAAAATATACACAAAAATAGCAGTTCTTTCCATCCTATTTTCTGCCGTGTTTTTCATACATAGTGTCTTTGCTCAAACTACCCCAACTTTAAATAATGCAGGAGTATCCAATATAACCTACCCGATCAAAGAACTTGGTAATTGTAAAAACCAAGGCAACTGCCGTGCTTACTGCAACGACCCTGCCAATATGGCTGTGTGCGCCCAGTTCGCATATCAGCATGGAATGATAGATGAAGGTGATCTTAATAACGCCAAACAGTACGGAACTATGCTCCAAAACGGCGGACCAGGCGGATGCACTACTCAAGCTTCCTGTATTTCTTACTGTAATGATACTTCGCATCTGACTGAATGCCTTACCTTCGCTAAAGATCATAAATTGATAGAAGTGAAAGACTTGGAAAAAGCGCAAAAAGTCTTGCAAGCTTTAAATAGCGGAGAGGCGACTCCGGGCGAATGTAAAACTCAGCAAGAATGCGAAAATTACTGTAAAGATCCAGCACATATGACAGAATGTTTCTCTTTCGCACAAAAAAGCGGATTAATGTCCGAAGATGATATTAAAGAAGCCAATAAGGTTATTCCCTTTATACAAAGCGGAGAAACTCCCGGCAAATGCACCACCAAAGATCAATGTGAAGAGTATTGCAGTTCGCAAGATCATTTCGATGAATGCATATCTTTCGCAGAAAAAGCGGGCCTGGTAACTCCTGAAGAAGCGCAAAACGCCAGAAAAGCCGGAGGTGTAGGACCTGGCGGCTGTCGTTCGCAAGACGCTTGTGAAAATTATTGCAATCAAGATGCTAACGCGGCCGAATGCCTCTCTTTTGCTAAAGAAAAGGGGATACTCTCCGAAGACAAAATAAAAGAAATAGAAGACGGCATGGGAAGATTGCGATCCGGACTAGATCAAATGCCAGAAGAGATGGTAACTTGCTTAAAGAGTTCTATAGGCGAAGATGTTTTGGGAAAAATAAAAGATGGGACTTTTGTACCAGGTCCGGGTATAGGGAGTAAAATCCAAAGCTGTGTTGATGAATACGCGCCTAAATTGAAAGCTACCTTGGATAAAGCTTTCAGTATGGCCACTCCTGAAGTTATGATATGTCTCTCTGATTCCCTAGGACAGACAAGACTTGATGCTATAAAGGGCGGAGATAATCCTACTCCGAAAGAAGGCGATCAAATAAAAAATTGTTTTGAAAAAATGAGAGAAGAGGGTATGCAAAAAGCCATGGAAGGCCTCTCTAAGATGCCTCCGGAAACTATTGCTTGTCTACAACAAAAACTCGGAGCGGATACCATAGCGAAGATAAAAGCCGGAGATAAAGAAGCCCTGGGCCCGGAGAGCGAAGACGCTTTCAAGTCATGCTTGGGAGATTTTCAAGAAAAAATGAAATCTCAGATAGAGAATAACTTCGGAGAAATTCCTGATAGCGCCAAGGAATGCGTAAAACAAAAATTAGGAGACGACTTTGAAGAAAAACTCTCCAACGGACAAATGGATCCTGCTCAAGTTCAAAATCAGATCTCCGTATGCATGAAAGATGTAATCATGAACAAAAAAGGGGGTAATAAAGGAGAAGGCTTCGGCGGGGGAGACTTTAAGACAAACATGCCTATCTTGCCCGGAATGCCAAAAGAAATACCTGAAGGCGGAATGATGGGCGGACCAGGCGGGGTACAAGGGCAAACGCCTCCTGGCGGACAAAACGTATGCGCTAGTTTCGCATCAGTCCCGTCTTGCAGTTATCTGCCGGATAATTTAAAAGATCAGTGCGAAAAGTGTAAAGGCAATTAAAAATGGACGAGATAAGTAAAGATGTTTTGATGAAGGTAAAAAATGGCGACCTCTACGCTTTTGAATACATGCTTTCTTTTTATGAGAAAGCTGTATTTAATTATTGCAAAAATATAACTAAAAACATCGAAGAAGCGAAAGACATAACTCAAGAAACTTTTATTAAGATATTTACTCATCGCAAATCTATAGATCCGGAGAAAAAGATAAAAACCTGGATATTTACTATCGCCACGAATACGGCTTATGATTCATTCCGTAAAAAGAAACGCAAAAATGAAACCAGCTTGGATGAAGAAATTGAAACAATATCCGCCACAAAGACGTATTATCCAAAAGAGGGCCTAAAATCCGATATCGAGAAGGCAATGCTTCAAATAAATAAGGAATACCGCGAAGCCCTGCTTCTTTTTTATCAACAAGGATTTAAATATGAAGAAATAGCTGAAATTCTAGAGATACCGGTAAATACTGTAAAAACGCATATATCGAGGGGAAAAGAGCAATTAAAAGATATATTGAAAGATTATGGAAAAAATTGAAGAACAATTGAATAGTATAGCTTTCTCCGAAGTTCCGGTCGGAATGCATCAATCCATTATGAGAAAGATAAATTATATCCGCCTAAAGCAGATACTTTTCGTATCGTTCTTCTTGTTTGTTATAAACTTTGCAATTTTGGCTTGGCGCATAGATAACAGATTAGTAGATGCTGAATTCTCCGATATGATGCGGGATTTCTTTAATGGGTTTGATTGGAGTTTTGATTTCGCTAAAACCATTCTAGACAGCTTCTTCGGAATAATATCTCCAGGGATAGCTCTGTCTTTTGTGCTTAATTTCATAGGAATGATATATATAGGAAATAAAATAAGAAAAATTTCTGGTGTATTTGTCAGAGCCTAAAATATAAAAATATTAAATAAAAAAACAAAAACACCGTCGAAATGGTGTTTTTGTTTTTTTATTATTTAGAAATAATTTAGAG
>DAHVYC010000043.1 GCA_027327845.1 Candidatus Nomurabacteria bacterium | reverse complement strand
AATAATCAGGGAAACCAGAGTGATAGAATACGCTAGATAAAAGCAAGCAATAAGAAAGAAAAAGAGCTAGTTTTTAGTCGGTACGGAAATTTTGAAGCTTAAAATTTCCTGAAATTGGCTCGCCGTCCCTGCCTGCCGGTAGGCAGGGCTCGCCAAACCCCTCCAAAATCTACTCACCTTATTATTTTTACTATATAGTCCTAACTTTTATATTAGCCTTCTTTTCTTTATCCACCTTCTGTATTTTTATAGTGAGAAGCCCGTGGCGTTCGGTGGCTTCGACTTCTTCCGGTTCAACTTCCTGCGGAAGGGAAATAGTGCGGGAGAATTTTCCCCAATACAATTCTTTCACAAAATAATTCTCGTCATCAATATTCCTATTTTCCTCTCTTTTGCCTTTGATGGTTATCATGTCTCGGGCTATGGTGATATCCAGATCTTCCGGTTTTGTTCCGGCAATCATTGATTGGACGATGATATCCGAGTGGGTTTGATAAACATCGACAGAAAGTTCCATTTCTTCATTTTCTTCTTCCATCCATTCATTGCCGTTTTTCTTGTCATTTTTACTTACAATTTCCAATTCTTCATATTCCTCTTCCTCTCTTACGCTTCCGGTAAGTCGATCGAAGAAACTTCTTTTTTTATTGTTTTGTATATTCATTTTAAAAATTTTATGAGCGTTAAATTTATAAACTCATTCTTCTTAACTTCTCAAAAAGTAACATAATTATAATAGTGACGACCCAAAGGAAACCGGAAATTTCGATAAAACTTACTCCTTTACCATCCATTATAAAAAAATTAAAAGTACTGTGCAAGGCAATGGCGAGTATTATGCCTGTTATGAGATACACTTTTTTCATAAATTTACCCATAAAGAAGGAAAGACCCAAAGCCACACCTATAATTCCTGAAGATACCGCATGAAGGAGCGTAGACCCTAAGAATCGCAATTGTCCTGTGAGCAATCCGACGGTGGTTTCGTTTAAGGAAAGGGGTTTTATCAAAAATAGAGTATTTTCCAAGGCAGCGAATCCAAGGGCAGAAGTTATGAGGAAGATTGGCCAGTCTATAGGCTCATCTATTTTGTTGGTCTTGTAGAGCACTATGACGACACACAGATATTTTGCTATTTCCTCTATACTTGCCCAGAGTACCGTTTGTATTCCGTTTCCGCTTATGTTTGCCTGAACGAATTTTTGAAATGGTATGACGAAAGCCACCGAGATCATTCCCACTAAGAAAAGGAGGGTGACCAGACCTTTCGGTTCCGGTTTCTCTTTGTCTTCTCTAAGCCAAAACCAGAGCCAGATCAAAGCCGGTATTAATCCTCCTATGAGCGCAAAACTTAAAATTTTAGGGTCACTAGACATATTTAAATTAAAAAGGCCATTCTTCTATCATAAGCAGGTTATTCCTCTTTTGGGGAAGCATCGACCAGATTTCTTCAGTTACAAACGGCATAAATGGATGAAGCATTTTAACACAGTTGATCCAGATGTAAGCAAGGGACTTTTTTACTTCTTTCTTTGAATTATCATCTCCTTCCTTGATTACCTTTTTACTGTCTTCGAGAATCTCGTCCGCGAATCTATGCCAGATGTATTGATATATTTTTTCTGCGGCTAGATGGAATCGATAATTTTCCATGTCGGAAGTCATATCGTTCGCCATATCTTCGAATTCTTTACTGAGTGGGCCGGCATCTTTCAAAGAAGAGAAATCTTCCAGATCGGTATTCTCCAGTATGAAACGAGTTATATTCCAAATTTTGTTTGCGAAATTTTTATATCCTTTGACTTTATTTTCGTCGAAATTGCTGTCGTTGCCCATACCTGTGCCGGAAATGAGCGACATGCGCAGAGCATCTGCACCATATTTTTCTATGATCTCCACCGGATCTATATTGTTACCAGAAGACTTGCTGAATTTCTTGCCGTTTTTATCTCGCAATATTCCGTGCAAGAATACTGTCTTGAAAGGTATTTCTCCGAGGAGGAATTGAGACATCAATATCATTCTGGCTACCCAGAAGAAAAGTATCTCATATCCAGGATTGATTAGAGAAGTCGGATGGTAATTTTTCAAGTCTCCCGTTTTTTCCGGCCAGCCTAAAGTGGAGAATGTCCAAAGCCCTGAAGAAAACCAAGTATCTAAGGTATCCGAATCTTGCTCCCAGCCTTCTCCTTCAGGACTGTTTATGTCGCAACATATTTCTTTCTTTTGATCTGTAGTGAGCGAGGCCGAACGATACCAGACAGGGATTTGGTGTCCGTACCAAATTTGTCTCGATATGCACCAGTCGCGCAAGTTTTCTATCCAGTGATAATAAACTTTTTCAAATCTGTCCGGTATTATTTTTATTTCTCCTTTTTCTACCGGTTCGCGCATTAAATCTTTCAAAGTTTTTCCTCCGCGTTCTTTTATGGGTTTATTTACTGCTATGAACCATTGCAGTTTAGGCAGAGGCTCTATTATTCCTCCGGTTCTTTCCGCAGTGGCGACATTTTGCGATATTTCTTCTTCTTTCTCCAGCAATCCTTCCGAACGGAGCCAATTTACTATAACTTCTCTTGCTTCTGTTGTTTTTTTATTCAGAAGACGTTCGTCTCCTACGGTCATCTTGGCATATTCATTTATCACTTGAGGGCGGGGGAGATCGTGCCTGTCGGCTATCTCCCAGTCTGTCATAGAATGCGCCGGGGTGACGCCTAAGGCGCCTGTGCCGAATTCTTTATCGACTTCTTTGTCCGCTATTATTTTTATATGGATAGCAACTCCGCAAAACTCCGCGTCAAATTCTTGCCCGATAAATTTTTCATAACGTTCATCTTCCGGATGTACTGCCACGGCCACATCTCCTACTTTCGTTTCCGGGCGCGTGGTCGATATGTAGATAGGAAAGTCTTTTGAATATTTAAAAGTGTAAAGTTTTGCTTTTCTCTCTTCGTATACTATCTCATCATCGGAAATGGTAGTTTGCCCCTTTGGATCCCAGTTTACAATTCTATTCCCGCGGTAAATAAGGCCCGCATCATACATGCTTTTAAAAGCGGTTTTGACCGCCAGGTTTCTTCTCTCATCCAAGGTGAACGCTTCTCGTGACCAATCAAGCGAAGCGCCCATTTTTCTGACTTGAGAAACTATAGTGTCGTGGCTTTGCTGGGCGAATTCTTTTACGCGTCTTAACATTTCTTCTCTTCCCAGGTCATATCGAGATTTGCCTTCTTTCTTTTGGATCTCTTTCTCCACTTTTGCTTGCGTAGCTATGGCAGCATGATCCGTACCCGGCAACCATAAAGTCTTGAATCCTTTCATTCTTTTGTATCTTACCGCCAAGTCTTGTATAGAATCTTCCAACGCATGCCCTAGATGCAAAGTGCCTGTGACATTGGGTGGAGGAAGCACTATAGAGAAATATCCTTTATCTTTTTCCGGCAAATTGTCGGGATTAAAAAAACCGCTCTTTTCCCAGAGCTTATAGATTCTATCTTCCGTTTCTTTCGGATCGTAGGGTTTCAGGAATTTTTCATTCATTTTGAAATAATATCACAAAATAGCGCTTTTTCCTACTTTAAAACCAGGTTGCCCTTTGCCTTTACCCCTGATATTTTAGGAGTTTTTTTCTTATTTTTCATATATCGCATGAATCCCGTCATGCCTATCATGATGGCATTATCGCCGGAGAGTTCCTTCTTGGGGAAAAATAATTTAACATTTTTATCTGGCTTCACAGGTGTAGTTTTGACAGGCTCCCTGTTCTGTGTACCGGTTTCCTTATGGCCAGAATTTTCAGTATCAGGGGAATAATTTTCTTCCGGATTTGGTTC
>DAHVYC010000042.1 GCA_027327845.1 Candidatus Nomurabacteria bacterium | reverse complement strand
TGTCTGCGGAAGATAAAAGAAAGGAAAGACTTCTGAGAGATATTGCTGAGGTTAAAAAAGTTATGCAAGAAATTTATGGCATAGATAATCTTTCAGATATAGAAGGTGTGCGTCTTAGAGAAATCGTGCAAAGAGTTGAGCAAGAATTAGACGAGTCTAGGTCTGAAGAAGCCGGAAAGTTCAGCAACGGAAAGGAAATCGATCTTACGGCTGATGTCATAAGTACTTGGTTATTGGAACTTTATGAGATAAATATAAATGATGTAAAATGGCGCACTACTCTTACGGATGCAAAAACAGGAGAAGTAAAATATAAAAATCTCTCTAATTCAGAATACGAAAAGAAACGAGATGAACTAGCTCTCAGCACCCGGGCTTATGGCGTAGAATCCAAGGTAGATGAAGAATATAAAGAATATCTGCGAAAAGTGAGAGAAGAAGCCCATTTGTTGTAATTTAAAGCAAGTCTTCCGGGTCTATTGTGATTTCACAGGAAGGAGGAAGTGAGGTTAGAATATTTTCCAGTTCTTTCTCTAATGAAGAACCAGAAGATAATTCCGGTAGAGACCATTTTTTTAGATCTATTTTTATAATAGCATTGGTTATATATTTATCTTTATTTTTAGAAACAAATCCGGAAAATATGTCCGGGTTGTATTTTAAAAGAGCATTTTCAAGGTATTTTTTTATAGCTAATGAATTTTCTTTGTTTCCGATAGAAGTTATCTTTATCAATCTTTTGAACGGAGGATACCCTAATTCTTTTCTATCATTCAATTCTTCGCGCACAAAGGGCAGAAGGTTCTCTGCCTTCAGTGCAGATATAGCTAGATCTTTTTCGTTCTTGGTCTGAATGATTATTTTTCTATCCGTTTTTTCCAGGGTGGAGATAAGTAGATGCGCCACTTTCTCTCCCATTTTATAATTCGGTATGCTCCACAGAGAAGCAAAAGAAGCCATGACAGACAGATCGACTTTGTCTTTCATATAAAAGAAAGACATTTCAGTACCCACCAAAATACCCCCGCCGGTTTTTTCAAATTCTTTTATTATCTTTTTAGCAGCGTTTCCTGTTGTGGCAGATTCTTTGTCTAGTTTAAAAATTTTAGCTTTTAAGCCGTCCAATAGATCGTTTTCCGAAGAAAGGAGCTTTTTAGCTTCTTCGTATATTGTGTCGGTGCCGATACCCAGAGGTATCAAATTCCAACCTCCGCAGTAAGAGCATTTTGTTTCCGGATCTTTTTCTGTATTGCATTTGTTGCATACAAACATTCTTTTCTTTTCATCTTTGGAAAGATATAAAACTACCGGTGCCATACACTTATCGCAATTCAAAATTTCTCCGCAATCTCTACAAAGAGTATGCGTAGCCAGGCCTTTCCTGAGAGAAAATATAAATACATTTTTTTTATTCTTAATGGATTCAGCTATTTCTTCCAAGACTTTGTCGTCAAATATTCTAAACTTTTTAGTTTTTTGTTCAGTGTTTTCTTTCGTTGCATCATCTCTATCTTTACTTGGGTTTATTACCGATATTTTTATTTTTTCAAAATTAGTTCGGAAAGACATCGGATATATTTCACCAAGATTATCGGTATTTTTTCTCTCTATGGTTTCGAGCCGTAGCAGGGTATCTCCCAATATGAATTTTGCATTCATTTTTGAAGCATATATCTCCGCGAAAGTCCGCATATCGAAATGCGGTCTTTGGATTGATTTATAAGCGTTAGAGCTTTCATGTTCCACTATCACTGTTCCTATATCATTCCTGGGTATGGAAAGGAATTGGGCAGTGCCTAAGATAAGTACTCCATGCTCTGATTTCATTATTTCTTCATATATTTCAATGATTTTTTGAGATTTAAGATTGCCATATATCGGGAAAATGAATTTTTCAATGCCTTTTGAAAGTGATTGGTAAAATTTATCTATATCATATTCCGTAGGCAGTACCATAAATACTGATTTTTTGTTTGCGAAACTTCCGCGAATAAGGGTTTTATAGAAAGAAATACGGTCTTCAAAAGAAGCTTGTAGAAGTAATTTTTCTGTTTTTATTCCTTTAGGTATGGAGTTGTTTGTATTTTTGTTTTCATTGTTTTCTTCATAAGTTTTTTCCAATCTATCATATTTATCTTTAAAAAGAGACGGTATCAGTACAGATAATGCGCTATTCTTTTGAGAAACAAAGTAAGAGTCCAATAAAATAGCCGAGTCTATAAATTCTTTCTTGAAAATCGATATTTTTTTTGTTTCGGTTATTTTTTTTAAACTGAAGGGCATGCTTTTCAGTCCGGATTTCAAAAGAGAGGCAGGGGAAGAGGATACAACAATTCCTAGAATTTTTTTATTGCGCAGAGAAATACTAACTACTTCGCCATTTTTTATATCTTTAGATGTGAAATATGTCAAATTCGCTTTAAAAATCCCTTTTCCAAGCGGTATCACCGTTACAATTTTCATGTTTCTATTCTAGCATAATTTGTGATACACCCGCACATTTATTTTTATCATATAACCCTTTAATTATCGTTTTTCCTTGATTTAAAATAAGTGTGGGGGTATATTTACTCCATGGGTATTTTTTCGAGAAAATTAGGTATTGATTTGGGTACAGCCAATACATTGGTGTTTATGCCCGGTAAAGGCATTGTGCTCAACGAGCCGTCCGTGGTGGCAGTCTCGGAGCAAGATAATAAAATTCTTGCCATAGGCTCTGAAGCGAAGGATATGATAGGAAAAACTCCTGACTCCATAATTACCTATTGCCCGATGAAAGACGGAGTTATCGCGGATTATCGCGTTACAGAAGCGATGCTTCGTTATTTTATAAGTAAGGCCCTAGGTAAATTTAATCTTTTTAAGCCCGATGTGATGGTTTCGGTTCCAGCCGGGGTGACTTCTACGGAACGCAGAGCAGTAGTAGAGGCGGCAATTCGAGCTGGAGCCAGAAATGCTTATGTTGTGAAAGAACCTATCTTGGCCGCTATCGGGGCCGGCATACCTATCTATGAATCTAAGGGGTATATGGTGGTGGATATAGGCGGTGGTACTACGGATGTGGCGGTCATATCGCTTGGGGGTATAGTGTCTTCCACTTCAGTGAAATGTGCGGGAAATAAAGTAGATCAGGCAATAGCTGATTATATTAAGAAGACATTTAACTTGGCCATAGGAGACAAAACTGCCGAAGAAGTGAAAATAAAAATAGGCGCAGCTGTCCCACTTGAAGAAGAACTGAAGGTAACGATAAAAGGCAGGGATTATATTCAAGGTTTGCCAAGATCCGCTCAAGTGGGGACCAATGAAATAGTAAGGGCCATAGATGCCGAATTAAAACAAATAATAAAAGCCATAAAAGATGTCTTACAAGAAACTCCTCCCGAGCTTGCGTCAGATATAATGGATTACGGGATAATCATGACGGGGGGATCTTCGCAGTTGCGAAACTTGACCGATCTTGTATATCGAAAGACGGGAGTTAAAGCAACTTTAGCGGAAGATGCCTTATTTTGCGTTGTGAAAGGTACGGGTATAGCCTTGGAGCATTTGGACGTGTATAAGAAAACAGTTTTGAGTAAGAAGTAAAATTAGGTGCTAGTGGCTAGTGGCTAGCTTCTAGAACCTAGAAACTATGAACCTAATCAATCATTTAGACAAAGATAATTTACACCATGCGTATCTTATAGAAGGTGTAAAGGAAGAAGTGTTGCCGGAAATTTTGGATTTCATAAAGAGTCTGGGGGTGAAAGTGTCCGGCAATCCGGACTTTTATTCTATCCATCTTGATTCTTTTAAAATTGAAGATGCAAGGAATTTGAGATCTATGGCTTACGAGAAAAGCTTTTCGGGTGAAAAATCTTCGAATTCAGGAAAGAAAATATTTTTAATTTCTGCCAATAATTTTTTAGGGGAAGCCCAAAATACTTTACTTAAAATGTTCGAAGAGACGATAAATAATACTCATTTTTTTGTAATAGTGCCCGACAGTGGAATATTT
>DAHVYC010000041.1 GCA_027327845.1 Candidatus Nomurabacteria bacterium | reverse complement strand
GCATGACAAATATAAAATTTGGCTTTCTGTGGGTGGACATATTGAGTTAGACGAAAATCCTGTTCAAGCGGCTATCAGGGAAGTAAAAGAAGAAGTTGGCCTTGATGTAGAAATAATAGATTCTAGATTATTGCCCGAAGATGAATTTGATTACAAGATGCTTATTGCTCCGCGTTTTCTTGGAAGTCATTATGTAAATAATATTCATAAACATACTATATTTGTATATTTTGCTAAAGCTAAATCAGATAAGATCTCCGAATCCATTTCAGAGCATGAGCGCACAGAAACCAAATGGGTCACTCTGGAAGAATTGGAAAGAATGGATCTGCGACCGAATGTACTTTTTTATGCCAAAGAGGCGTTAAAAGAATTAGGAGAAAAATAATTTTCCATTTATTCTCTTTTCTGCTATTATTTTCTAATATGAAAAAAGGGAGACTCGTGGTTATAGATGGTACTGACGGGAGTGGAAAAGCCACTCAAGTTGACTTGCTGGCCAAAAGGTTAAAAAAGGACGGACGCAAAGTGAAAATAGTGGATTTCCCGGAATATTACAAGAATTTTTTTGGGGAATTTATCGGACATTGTCTGAGTGAGCAATATTACAATTGGCTCAATGTACATCCGAAGATTGCTTCGGTCATGTATGCGGCAGACAGATGGGAATCGAGCGATAAAATGAGGAAGTGGCTTACAGAGGGCTATGTAGTCATAGCCAATCGCTATGTTTCCGCCAATCAGATTCATCAAGGCGGTAAGGCGAAAGATACTAAAAGAAGAAATGATTTCCTAAAATGGCTTGATAAAATGGAATATGAAGTTTTTAAAATTCCTCGCCCGGATATTACTCTTTATTTAGATCTACCGACCAACCTGGTTTTAAAACTTTTAAAGCATCGAGAGAGCAGTAAAATGAAAAGGGCTTATTTAAAAAAGAAAAAAGATGTACACGAGAATGATGTAAATTTTCTGATAAATTCCCGCAAGAGTGCCTTGAAACTTGTAAAAGAAATTCCAAATTTTATAAAAATAGAATGCTCTCAAAATGGAGAAATTTTACCTCGCGAAGAAATACATAAAATTATCTATCAAAAGGTAAATAAAAAAATAAAATGAAAATCAAAATAAAAAAATTAAAAGAAAACGCTAAACTACCCAAGAGCCATCATCCTGGAGACGTAGGGATGGATTTATATTCTATGGAAGAATATACGATTAAGCCGGGGGAAAGACATTATTTTTATCATGGTTTTGCTTTAGAGTTCCCGGAAGGATATGCCGGCATTATCAAAGATAAATCCAGTATTTCCAAAGCAGGCCTGCACACTATGGGTGGAGTTTTTGATGCCGGTTTTCGTGGAGAATACAATACTTTACTGGTAAATCATTCAAACGAGCCTTATACTGTAGAGGTGGGAGACAAAGTTTCTCAGCTGGTGATTTTCCCCGTAGCTCTTGCAGAACTTGAAGAAGTGGAGGAATTATCCGAATCAAGCAGGGGCATGGGAGGCTTCGGTTCAACCGGAAGGAAATAAAAATCTGCCTGTAAAAATTTTCTGGCGGACAAGACGAAGCCAGTGCCCGCAGGCGAAAACTTTCACAGGCAGATTTTTAAAAACATGCAAGAAAAAATAAAAAATTTAATAAAAGAAGCTCTAAAAAAACTTGAGATAGAGGTTCAGGATGTAATCCTTGAACATCCTGCGGATGTCGCGATGGGAGATTACTCTACTAATGTGGCAATGGTTTATGCGAAGAAGGTCGGCAGAAACCCGAAAGAGTTAGCGGAAAAAATTTCCGATGAACTAAATAAAAACAAACCTCAAGACGTAGATAAAATTCAAGCTAAAAATGGTTTTATAAATTTTTATCTTTCTAAAGAGTTTTTTGTAAAAAGTATAGAAGAAATTCTAGAAAACAAAAATTTTGGGAAAAATTCCGTTTTTGCTGGTAAGAAGATAATGATGGAATATACGGATCCTAATCCTTTCAAACCCTTCCATATAGGCCACTTGATGACAAATGCTATAGGAGAATCGCTATCTAGAATAATGGAATTTTCTGGAGCGAAGACGATAAGAGCGAATTACCAAGGAGACATAGGTCCGCACGTCGCCAAAGCTATCTATGGATTGCTTAAATTTGGCATGCCGGGCGACGACAAATCTGTTCCGGAGAAAGCTTCATATATAGGGGAATGCTATGCAAAAGGAAGCAATCTATACGATACTGATGAAAAAGCGAAAGAAGAGATAGACGAGCTAAATAAAAAACTTTATGACAAAAGCGATGAAAAGATAAACGAGATATATGAATGGGGCAAGAAGATAACACTCGAGGCGTTCGATGAAATATATAAAATGCTCGGCACGAGTTTCAATTACTATTTTTTTGAGAGTATTATGGCTCCGGTAGGGCAGAAACTTGTAAAGGAGTATACGGGGAAAATTTTTGAAGAATCAGAGGGTGCAATAGTTTTTCATGCTGAAAAATACGACCCGAAATTGCATACAAGAGTATTTATCAATTCCCAGGGTTTGCCGACTTATGAAACTAAAGAACTTGGTCTTACTGAAACAAAATTTGAAAAAGAAAACCCGGATCTTTCCATAGTAATAACCGGCAAAGAGCAGTTAGAGTACATGAAGGTTGTCAAGAAAGCAATTGAGCAAATAGATTATAAAATGTCGATAAGGATGAAACATATTACACACGGCCTTATGAGGCTCTCTTCCGGGAAAATGTCTTCAAGGAAAGGGAATGTAGTGACAGGCGAGTCTCTCATCCGCCAATCTTGCGCTGAAATTTTGGAAAAGATTAAGGACAGAGATATAAGCGAGGAAGAAAAAAAGGAAATAAGCAAAGATGCCGGAGTGGCTGCGCTCAAATATTCTATTTTAAAGCAGAATATCGGCGACGATATCGTATATGATTCCGACAAATCTATTTCTTTCGAAGGAGATTCCGGTCCGTATCTGCAATATTCCTGCGCCCGCGCCAATTCTGTGGTAGAAAAAGCCAAGACAGAAAATATTTTAATGAATTTCGAAAATTTACCGGAGGGGGTTTCTTCGGTTGAGAGGTTGCTTTATAGATTTCCGGAAGTAGTGGAAAGATCCGCTGTAGAATTTGAACCTCACTATATAGCCAATTATCTTATTGAGTTATCGCGCGCATTTAACACTTATTATGGCAATACGAAGATAATAGATAAAGAGGATACGACTTCTCCGTATAAATTGGCTTTAACTTATGCCTTCTATAGCGTAGTGAAAAGCGGGCTGTATCTTTTGGGCATCAAAGTCCCCGAGAAAATGTAGAAATAAAAGCTTTTTTCTGCTAATATCTAATCTATGGAATCAAATAATGAAAGCAAGGCCGAATCTGCTCTGCCATCCTCCGCGGAACGCTCCGAAACGGCGCAGCGCGAAGAGCGGGTTTTGGAATTTTGGAAAAAGAACAATATTTTTGAGAAATCACTGAAGAAACCTTCCCCAAAAGGCGAATTTATTTTTTATGAAGGACCTCCGACGGCGAACGGCAAGCCGGGCATTCATCACTTAGAAGCTCGTGCTTTCAAAGATTTGATTCCGCGATATAAGACAATGCGTGGGTATCATGTGCGTCGCAAGGGAGGCTGGGATACGCACGGTCTTCCTGTGGAGCTCCAAGTGGAGAAAAAACTTGGCCTTAATTCCAAGAAGGCTATTGAGGAGTATGGCGTCGCGCAATTCAATAAAGAGTGTAAAGAAAGCGTTTGGGAATATTTGGAATATTGGAATAAATTTACCGAACGAATGGGATATTTTGTGGATCAGAAGAATCCTTATGTGACTTACCATAATGACTACATCGAATCTGTCTGGAACGTCATAAAAAAAGTAAACGAACAGAATTTGCTTTATAAAGATTATAAGGTTGTACCATGGTGTCCTAGGTGTGGGACAGCTCTCTCTTCACATGAATTAGCACAGGGTTATGAAGATATAAAAGACCTTTCGGTATATGTGAAATTTAAAGTAAAAGGGCAAGAAAATACTTTTATTCTCGCCTGGACTACTACTCCTTGGACCTTGCCAGGAAATGTAGCTTTAGCTGTAGGAGAGAATATAAAGTATACCGCTTTGAGAATTCAAGGAACCCAGGAATTATATATTTTAGCCAATGATAGGATAGCGAGTGTTTTTAAAGACCAGCCAATTGAAATTGTTCATGAAAATATTTTAGGTAAAGATCTTGTTGGTTTAGAATATGA
>DAHVYC010000040.1 GCA_027327845.1 Candidatus Nomurabacteria bacterium | reverse complement strand
TGATTGTTCTTTCTCTTTATTTTGCCGTTAAATTTCTTTCCGAATTGAAATCCTATGATCTTATAGGAAGCAAGGAAACAAGCACTATTTCACTATCCGGCCATGGAGAGGTGACTGCGGTACCGGATATAGCGAGTGTTTACTTTACTATCAGCAAAGATGCGAAAAGCGTCAAAGATGCACAGGCGCAAGTTGCTCAAGTTGAAAAAAGTTCACTTGATTTTCTTAAGAAAAACAATATAGAAGATAAGGATATAAAGACATCGAATGCTTCTTTTTATCCGAAATACGAATATAGATACGATACGGCGACCAAAACAGAACTTTGCACACAGTATGGTTGTCCGCCGGTGCCTGGTAGAAACGTGATTGTCGGGTACACAGCTTCGGAGAGTATTACTGTGAAAGTCAGAAATACTGACGATGTCGGGAAAATTATGCAAGGACTCGGGACTTTGGGTGTTTCCAATTTGAGCGGGCCGAATTTTTCTATAGATAATGAAGATGGCCTTAAGGCGGAAGCAAGAAAAAAAGCCATTGACGATGCGAAAGAGAAAGCAAAAGTTTTAGCGGATGATTTAGGAGTGCATTTGGGTAAAATAACTTCCTTCAGTGAATCCGGGTATTATCCTACCCCGATGTACGCAAAAGCAATGGCGAACGATAGTATCTCCAGTGGTTCCGCTCCGGCTCAAGTACCCAAGGGCGAAAATACCATAACTTCTGACGTTACAATAATATACGAGATAAGATAGGTTGAACCACACACTTAACTTCAATATAATTTTGCAGATTTTATATTGATATAAGAGAAGTAAGTGTGTTGGGTTGACTATATTAAATAAAAAGAGTACTATTAAAAAAGCCCTTGAGAGGGGGCTTTTTTAAAATAGAGATTATGTCTAAATTCAGCGAATATTTAAAAGAAACAAAGATTGAATTAAAACATGTCATTTGGCCCAACAGGCGTCAGACAGTGTATTACACTATTATAGTTATAGTACTGTCTGTCTTAGTAGCCTATCTTTTGGGTTTGTTTGATTTCGCATTTTTGCAAGGATTGCAGAAGATAATTTCTTACTAAATTTATGTCAAAACAAGAAGCACAAGGTACTAGGAATTGGTATGCTATTCACACTTATGCAGGATACGAAAATGTAGTTTTGCGTAATTTGCGTCAGCGTATAGATTCTCTGGGAATGAACGACAAGATTTTCAATGTAATAGTGCCAGTAGAAAAGAAAATAAAAATAAAAGGAGGTAAAAGAGTGGAAGTAGAAGAAAAAATTTACCCGGGTTATGTGTTGGTGGATATGATAGTAACGGATGATTCGTGGTATGTAGTGCGTAATACGCCTCGAGTTACCGGTTTCGTCGGAGCTGGCGTTAACCCCGTACCTTTGAAAAAAGACGAAGTTGATTATCTATTCAAGAAGATGGATACCAATACGGTCAAGCACAATATAGATATAGCAATAGATGAAAATGTGCTCATAGTGGATGGTCCATTCAAAGATCTTGAAGGCAAGGTAAACGCTGTTGACCAAGAAAGGGGCAAGATAAAGGTGCTTGTATCGATGTTCGGCAGGGAAACCCCGGTGGAGCTCGATTTCTTGCAAGTTAAAAAGGTTTAGAAAATTAACGAGCATAGCGAGTATAATTTACTTAACCCCGCACATAAATATGTTTTATGTTTATTTATTAAAAAACAACGCAAAAGGTAATATTTATATAGGTTTTACCTCAGATTTAAAAAGAAGACTGAGAGAACATGTTGCGAAAAAACCAGAATTAGTTTATTATGAAGCTTTCAAGTCAGAAAAAGATGCCAGGAAAAGAGAGAAAATGTTAAAACAAGGGCAAACGACTAGAAGGTTGAAAGAAAGATTACAAGGCAGTTTGAGTTAATTTATGTGCGGGGTTCATAATTTTCTAATTCGCTTCGCTCATAAGAAAATAATGAAGAAAATAACAAAGAAAATAAAATTACAAATAGAAGCCGCAAAAGCTACCCCTGCGCCGCCTTTAGGGCCAGCACTCGGGCAGGCGGGTATAAATATCGGGGATTTCGTCACTAAATTCAATGCCGCCACGAAAGAAATGGCCGGAGATAAAGTATCTGTGAATGTAACTGTTTACGAAGACAGGACTTATGATTTTATAGTGAAAACTCCGCCGGCTTCCGGGCTTATCCTGAAAGCTGCCGGCATCGAGAAGGGTTCCGGGAAGAATGCTGTCTCTAAAGTCGGGAAGATTACTAAAGCGCAAGCAGGAGAGATCGCCGAAAAGAAAATGAAAGATTTGAACGCAAAAGACAAAGAAGGAGCCATAAGAATAATCGCCGGCTCTGCCAGGTCTATGGGGGTGGAAGTCAAAGACTAAAATTAAAAAACAATAAAGCCCCGCACTAAGTGCGGGGCTTTATTGTTGTGCTGGATTTTTAATATTTAAGAGGTATAGTAAAGGGGATGAATATATTGGGCTGAATGGAGACTTATAAGAATATGTAAAAAATAAAATGGTAGACCTAAAAAAACTTCAAAAAGAAGTAATGGATAACAAAATAAAAAAAGGTTTTAACACTACGGATATTGCTCTTGAGTTTTGCCGTGCGCATGAAGAATTGTCTGAAGCTTTTTCGAAACATAACCGAGGCAAGGATGGAGTAGCTGAGGAATTGGCGGATGTAGCCATATTTTTACTTGGCATGTGCGAGATTTTAGGTTTTGATCTTGAAAAAGAAGTAACAAGAAAAGTGGAAATAAACAAGAATAGAGTTTATAAAAAAGAAAAAACTCCTGATGGCAGAGAAGTCTTGATCCGAGTCAGAACAGAAAATGATCCCTAAAATTACTGAAACCTTTCATAAGTTGTAAACGCGTAATCATACGCGTTTTTTTCGTCTTTTTTGTGCTCTTCTCTGGAAGTTTCCAAGAATACGATTGGAAGAATCTCTGGGAAAAAAGTGTCCGCATCCGGGAACTTTTCATTTACGTGGGTAATGTAAAGTTTATCCGCTTTTTCCATAAAGAGTCTATAAATCTGCCCTCCACCTATTACAAATATTTCTTCATCCGGACCGGAAATTTTTTTTAGCAAATTATCCAATTCCTCCACAGAATGAACAGTTTCCATACCTTCTCCTTTCAAATTTTTATTTGATGTCAAAACTATATTTTTCCTGTTGGGTAGGGGACGTCCTATACTGTCAAAAGTTTTTTGTCCCATGACTATAATATGCCCCGATGTTAAATCTTTGAAGTGTTTTAAATCCGCTGGCAGATTCCAAAGTAGCCCGTTTTTTTTACCTATTTCGTTGTTTTCGCCCATAGCGGCGATGATAGAAATTTTCATTTGACTATGTCCAAACCATCAATTGGTTCACTGGGATTGAAATGAGGTTTAAAAGCTTGGAAGATTTCGTCAACCAGGGTTTCATCTTTTTTTTCAGCGCGGTCGAAAATATTTTTTGGTAATTTCGGAAAGATGTTTGGGTGATCGTTTTTTCTTTTTATTAATTCTTCTGCACCAGCATAATGATTGTCATAAATATGCGCATTAGAAATACTATGCGTATAAATACCGGGACGTACGCCAAGCTTTTGAGCAAGGGTGCACATAAGTAGACTAAAACCGAAAGTGTCAAATGGGCAGCCTAGTATCATGTCATTTGAACGAACTATGTTGTGTAGATGTAGACGCCCGCCGATAACATTTACAGTAAAAGCAAAAGGGCAAGGAGCATTTTTTTTATAAGTTCCCTTTAATCCTTCTCCATAGAGCCCGTCGTCTCCTGGATCCCATGTTACTACTACTCCTTGCCTAGAATGCGGTTCTTTTTGAAGGTGTTTTATTAATTGCATTAATTGGTCTCTACCAAAATGGTGGCGCCAGCGGTAGCCGTAAGCAGAAGTGATAGTACCATCTTCCTCAATAAACTCATCCCACATTTTTGTATATTTTCTCAAGAATTCTGTATTTTTATCTCCAGTGATAAACCAAACTTGTTCGGCAATAGGAGACTTGATCGGATTTTTTCTTAAAGTTAAAATCGGAAAACCGTCTTTTTCAAGATCAATTTGGAACTGAATCCCTGGTAGTATTTTTATTTTATGCCCAGTTCTTTCGTTTAGTTCTTCTGTACCTTCCTCTATTATCTTTTTGATGAGTTTTTGGTAGATTGTGTCAAAAGTCGTCATGATGTAATGTATTATATAAGAATTAAAAACTTATGGAAAGCTTTTCTAAAAAACCAAAACACGAAGTGCCGTATATACCAGAAGGGAGAGAAATCCTTTATGTTTCAGCTTTAAATCCCTATATGATTGAAGCCAAAGAATATGCCCGTGTTCATTCTTTAGATAGA
>DAHVYC010000003.1 GCA_027327845.1 Candidatus Nomurabacteria bacterium | reverse complement strand
TTTTTCTAACCGCCGAAATTTTATCCATAAATTTTGGAACTTGAGACAAAGATGACACTTTTTCCGCATATTTGTCGGTTTGAAATCCAAGCTTCTCCAGAAGCTCATGTTTTCTCGAGTGTTTTTCCATATACTTCTTCCATTCTTCTCCTTTTATCTCCATAACTTCATAAGCGAAAAAATCCAAATCTCTTTCCTTAGCCAACTGTGGATCGAGTTGCCGTAAAGACCCGGCGGCCGCATTCCTGGAATTAGCAAAAAGTGGTTTGCCTTTTTTCTCATTTTCGCGGTTCAATTTCTCTAAAACTTTTTTCATCATTATCGCCTCGCCACGCACCTCTACTTTTTTAGGATATGGAGACTTAAGAACAAGGGGAATTGTTTTTATCATCTTTAAATTCTCTGTTATATCCTCACCCACCTCTCCATCTCCTCTCGTCGCTCCTCTTTTTAGTTTTCCATCTTCGTAAATCAAAGAAACAGCCAACCCGTCAAATTTCAATTCACAAAAGTAGTCCATCTTTATTCCCGGATGAAGAAGTTTTAAATTTCTCTTTTCCCAGGCAAAAAGCTCTTCATCGGAAAACACATTACCGATAGAGAACATCTTTATTTCATGTTTTACTTTTGAAAATTTAGCCAGAGGTCTCCCGGCCACCCTGTTTTCGGGAGAGTTCGGATCATTAAATTCAGGATAAACAGAAAGAATACTTTTAAGCTCTTTCATTAACGAATCATATACTTCGTCAGTAACTTCCGGAGCATCTTTCACATGATAAAGCTCGCGCAACCTGGCGATTTCGCTTCGTAGTTTTTTTATACGTTTTTTAGCTTCTTCTTGTTTCATAGAGAAAGGTTAATAATTGAGCTCTAGTTGCCTTTCAACACTGCTTGAATCCTGTATACAAGAGCTTCCGCCATTATTATACCCTTTTGAGATTAAGCTGGTATTCGGAGAAAAAGTCTTATCTACCGTAACCTTAGCACACCCTTCTCCACTACTTCCCAATCCGGATACTATAAAATTCCATACCGGATAAGCACCGGAAATGGCAATGGTCGTACCCATACATTGAACCGTACCGGTACTGCCGTTTTGTACGAAAGATTGGCTAGTAGATTTGTCATTATATAAAGCGCATTCCGCTCCCGTATCAGCAGCAAAGAAGGCATCGTTGGTATTCTTAGCAGAGGTACCGAATCTTATCTCTTTATAGAGAACATTGGCAATACCGAGGGCAATGGCAAAAACAACAGAAGAGAGCACTACGGTGAAAAGCAGTACGAAGCCCTTATTCTTTTTTGATTTTTCTTTTTTCATCATTCTACCCAATTAAATAATTCTTCGGATAAGGTCACGCTATAATTCCCTGAACCTTGCGTCCAAGATACGGTGCATAGGATTTTTACTTCATTCGGATCGGAAGCCACCGGGACCATCTGTATAGTGCGGACAAAATTCGGGTTGGTACTCGGATAATTTTTATTTGCCGCCTTAAAATCATTCCAGGTGAGTCCGGTATAACTCGTAAAAAGTATATCGTTATCTCTCATATTTCTCACATGTTCTATTCCCTCTTGCGCCAGGTATGTGGCTTCTATTTTCTTCTTGGCATAATTTATATCAGAAGTTCCTTGGGACAATACGGCCATAAATGCCAAAAGAGAGAAAGAAAACACCGATATAGCAATAAGCGTTTCAACTATAGTAAAACCGCGTTCTTTACTTTTTGCTTCTTTTTTAGTTTTAAATAAAAATGATCTCATGGCAAATTTTATTTTATGGTGTTATGTCGGTCAATCTCTGAGAAACTCCCGTCTCCAAAGAAAACGGCGTTGTTATTTCTTTCGAGACAATTTTGCCGGAAAGTTTGATAATAACAAAAGGTTGGATCGTATTTCCTGGAGGAGGCTCCGCTCCAGTTACGATAAATCCGGAGTTCGAATCCAAACTTATCTCGCTGGTATTGAGCACCGTCCAAGTCGTCCCTCCGTCCACTGATTTGCTTATATTATAAGTTATACCCCCATCCAAAGATTCTATCTTGTAAACCCACTGATTCCCATACGCGGATTTAAAAGAAATCCCTTGCCCAAAGGCACAGCTATAAGGAGTGGTAGCCGAGTATATTCCGTTATCCACACAATGATAACTAAAGCCAGTTCTTAAATTTCTTGAAATATCTTCCATAATAAAGCTCAAATTGTCCATTATGGAGCGAGCATCTTGTGATTTCCGACTTAAGGATGTGGCGCTCATGAGCGAACCCATACCTACAGTGACAATTATTAAAAAAAGAGAAATGGCTATCATGGTTTCTATGATGGTAAAACCGGTAGTGAGTTTTGGTGAAGCACTTTTAGTGCGCGATAAAATCGCATCGCCAAAATCTACTAACCGGGTAAAGCCTCTGCTATTCTTTTTTAAAATTTCTTTTTCCATTTTTAGAAAATTTTAGTTCACTTGTATTCTTCCCGACGGATAAACTCTAATATATGCCTTCACTGGATTAGAACCCGAAGAAGAGACTGTCACTTGTATATAATCAAAACCGGTCAATATGGATCCGCCTGAGCTGAATATCGCGCTTGCATCTGGTCGCTTAAATGATATTGAAAGCGGAGAAGATATGGGAGTCGAAGCAGGACCCAAGAAACTATCCACTCCGGATATATAGTTGCCTTTGGTTATAGTAATTTGATCCAGGATAGGATCAACCGACGGGTCATAAGACGAATTGCTATTGGTGTCCGCGAAGTAAGTGAAGGTTTTATTGCTGGACAGATCGAAATACATTCCATACTGCGGCTTCCAGCCTGAAAGAGCGCTGGTATTCAATACCCCGGAAACCGCCGAATCCTGAGCCTCAACTACTTTTGAAGCTATATCATTGGCTAGAATTTTTATATCCACATTTTCCTGGAACTGCCCATAATTGAAGAGTATGATAGAAGTCATAACTGAAAAAATACTGAGGACTACAATAAGCTCTACATAGGTCATCCCTCTTTCTTTGTCGATATTTCCAAGTTCTCCGCCTAAAAATGAGATAGAACGGATCTTGCGTTTGAATTTCTTTACTATATTCATTTACAAAATTAAAAAATCGGAAATAGATGCAGTTCAAACAGAAAAGCCAGCAATACTCCGAAGACAAGAAATGGGGCAAACGGTACTTCGCTTTTTATGTTGTGTTTTTTGGAAAAGATTATAAGAACAAGGCCCACAATAGCGCCAGTCCAAAAAGCCACAATAGCCCCAGAAATAATTCTTCCGTATCCTATAAGCCACCCCAGCCCCAAGGCAAGTTTCGCATCTCCGAGCCCCATCCATGTACCTTTAGACAGAAGCCATAGCAGAGCAAAAGGCAGAGACAGAAACACCCCGGAGAGTAATTCCAAAATACTCGGGAAATGAGGATAAAATACTCCTTCTGAGAAGAAAAAGAGGCCGATGAAAGTCACAACCCCGAATATAAGAGAAAAAGTATCCGGTATTATTCCATGCTTAAAATCATATACGGCCACAACCAAGAGAATAGAGAACATCACCGCATAATATGCATAAGAGATAGTGAAGGCAAAAGTATCCATAAAAAATACGTCCTGAAATTTTAGGAACAGCCCGGTAAATATAAGACCGGAAATAAATTCCACTATAGGATACTGTAATGAAATTTTTGCTTTACACTTTCTACATCTGCCTTTTTGGACAAAAAAACTTATGAGAGGTATGAGCTCATACCAGCAAAGTTCCTTTTGGCATGTCATGCATCCGCTTCTTCCTCTGAAAGAACGATTGGTGTGAAATCTTAATATAACGACATTTAGAAAACTGCCTATTATGAGGCCGAAGACAAAGAAAATGATTGAGAGAAGAAATGTCATAATATTTTATACTGATTTAATTGCATAAATGGGTAACGGCGTTTATGGCGGCAGAAGGAAGAGAAGATACTTCCTTGGAAGCACCGGAATTATCCACACACCAAGAATGACCTGCTTTTTCAACCAAACCGACTGCCACCGCCCATCCTTCGGGGGCGTTATAGCAAGAGTTTCCGTTGATTCCTCTTTTTGTTGCTTCGGCTATGGCGTCTGCAACCGTACGATCTTTAGAAAGCATATTTGTGCCAGATGCATTATAAGTAGGACAAGTGGCAATATCGAAAGTCAATCCGCCGACCGGTAAATATGAGTTACTGTTGTTTATATAAAATACTTCGGAGGTGGCCCTTATCGCTGACAGGTTTGTCTCCACTGCTGCATCATTACCTCTTTGCCTTGCTGTAGATAGGTAACCTATAATAAGACTGGTAATAACAGCTATCACTGCTATAACCACTAAAAGCTCAATTAATGTAAACCCTGACACTTTGTTTGAAAGTGTACGGGTAAATCCGCGCTTAAGCGAATAGGATTTCTTTAGAATATTCATTATTTATCAAATCAATTAGTTTTAATAAATTATTCGACAATATTTACTTACTATATCTAGTATACCATACAACCTCATACAAAAACCACTCCGACCCGGGTCGGAGTGGTTTTTAATAAGAGAAAAAATCGAATTTTATGCACAAACTCCGGTAGCTCCGGCCGTCCCGGCTTTTACCCATCCTGAATTGTCTACACACCAAGTTCCACCTCCTTTAAGGGCAGAAACACTCATTGCCCAGTGCTGTCCTCCCGCATCTGTAGTACAACTCATAGTTGCGCTGCCGATTTGGGTTTGTATCTGATTAACTGCTTGCTGGATATTGGTATCTATAAATATAGTGTTGGCAGCTGAACAGCCACTAGTAGCTACTCCGGTAGTATTGTATTTACTGCCGTTGTTATCATACCAGATTTCCGCTTGAGCTCTCACATTGGCCATGTCAGCTTTCACGGCAGCATCAGATCCTTTGCTTCTTGCGCTGTTTAAGGAAGCCAAAACCACCGACGCCAATATGCCTATGATAGCTACCACCACCAAGAGTTCAATCAACGTAAACCCGGACACTTTGCTCCCGCTAAGTGTGCGGGTAAAACCTTTTTTAAAATTCTTCATAATTTTTACTGCTAATAATATCTCGGGACAAAGCCCGTCCGCCTTAAGCGGAAACTAATAATTTTTTATCCGTTATAAAAGAAACGGAAATTTCGACTTTATATTTTATGCATATATTATAACTTTTATTGCCAAGTATGCGCAAAAAAGTTATCCACAGCCATTTTTATTGTATACTACCCGCCAAGTTGTATATAGGCATCAAAACAGAAACCAAAAGCACACCGACACCTAGACCCAAAACAACTATCATCACCGGCTCTATGAGTCCTACTAGGGTATCCACCGCGTCGTCTACTTCTCTCTTGTAAAAATCCGCCAAAGTTTTCAATATTTGGCCCAAAGACCCTGTCTCTTCGCCCACTTTTATCATTTGGACCAAAATACCAGGCACGTGTTCGGTATGCTTTTCAAAGGCGGCCGAAAAAGGCAACCCTGATTTCACTCCATCTGCCACGTCTTTCATAACTCCTTGATACACCACACTTCCGACTACGTCGGAAGTTATATCTATGGCCTTAACTATCGGGACGCCGGAGGTAAGCATCGTATCCATATTGTCCGCTATTCTGGATAAGTAAAGTTTTCTATATAAATTTCCTACTGCCGGAATAGATAACTTCATTTTATCAAGATATATTTTACCTTTTTCTGTTTTAGACATCCTCCAAAACCATATTCCTAAGAGGATTACAAAAATCAAAAACAAAAATCCATAATGCACAAAGAAATTGGAAAGAGCTATTACTATTTTTGTATATACTGGAGGTTCTTGCCCTGAATCTAATATTATTGCGGAGAGTTTCGGAATGACAACGACAAACATAAGCCCCATAACCACAAAGAATGTAAGGATGACAAAAGCAGGATATATAAGAGCATTTCTGGTCTTGGCTGTTAAAGCATATTGGCGGTCCAGATATCCGGCAAGGTGTTCAAAAGTTTCATTAAGCTTACCTGTTTCTTCGCCGACCTTTACCATGTTTACATAGAAATTTGAAAAAACATCCGGATGTTTGGCCAGCGCGCCGGATATAGATATTCCTGCTTGGATATCGTCGCTTATTTGCGATAATTTTTTAGATAGAAGTTTGTTCTCCGCATTGGAAGCGAGCATCGTAAAAGCTTTTAAGGCCGAAACCTGGGCAGCGAACAAAGTAGAAATCTGGCGAGAAAGAATTACCACATCCTTCATAGGTACCCTTTCAAATAAAGACAGAGATAGTAGAGATTTTGCTTTTCCTTCTTCCACTATAGAAATAACGATAAAACTCCTGCGTTGCAGAGCACTTATGGCACTGTCGCGATTTGGAGCATCTATTTCTCCTCCCTTATTTATTCCTTTGTCGTCTACAGCTTTGTATTTAAATAGCATGGTTTTATAAAATTCTTTCTAGACCTTTAGGGTTAAGTGAAAATTGATGAGCATTTTCTACCGTAATTTCTCCAGCCCGTACAAGCTCCATAAGAGAGTGATTCAGATCTATCATGCCGGACTCCATCCCTGTCTCTATTATCACATCGATCTCTTTGGTGCGCTTCTCGCGTATCAAGTTAGCAACGGCATTGTTGTTTATCAGAAGCTCATAAGCCGGTATAAGTCCCCCGGTTATCCTGGGCACCAATCTCTGGGAAAATATTCCGATCAAGCTTGAAGCGAGCTCTGAGCGTATTTGGTCTTGCTGATCTCCCGGAAATGAATCAATAATTCTATCTATGGTCTGTGAAGCATTGTTGGTATGGAGAGTAGAAAGCACTAAATGCCCTGTTTCTGCCGCCGTGACCGCCGTAGATATGGTTTCTGCGGTACGCATTTCTCCTATCATTATTACATTTACATCCTCTCGGAAAACCGATTTGAGGGCAGTATGAAAATCTTTAGTATCTATGCCTACTTCTCGCTGGTTGATAATAGCTTTATTCGGAGTATAAACATATTCTATAGGGTCTTCTATGGTGACAATATGCCTTGCTTCCTCGTTATTTATGAGATTTACCATAGCGGACAATGTGGTAGATTTACCTTGCCCTACGGGGCCAACTACCAGAAAAAACCCTTGTTTTTTCCTCGCAAATTCGCCTATAATCGGAGGCAAATTTAGCTCTTCGAGGGTTTTGACTTTAGGTACTAAACGGAAAGCTACGCTTATCATGCCTTTTTGGAAGAAAGCGTTACCTCGAAGCCTTGCTTCTCCGCGGAAATCATAAGAAAAATCCATTTCTTGATTTTCTATGAATTTCGCCAATTTTTCTTTTCCTAATATTTCTCCCAAGATGCCTTTGACATCTTCCTCGGTAAGAAGAGAATGCTTTCGTAAAAATACAAGTTCCCCCGCTACTCTTATTATCGGCACCACTCCGGCACCCAAATGTAGATCGGATCCATTTTCTCTGATGACAGTCAAAATCAACTCTTCTAATTTCTTTTTGTAATCCATATTTTTATTGTTCACTTAAATTTTTACTTGATAAAATTTTTTTCACTTGGTCTATAACTTCTGTAGGTGTAGAGTTGGCCTTCACAATATACCCCACAGCTCCGAGACTTTTTCCTTTATCGATATCTGATTGTTCACTCTTGTTGGATAAAATTATTTTCATAGAATTCGGAGAAAGATTTTCATCGTTAATATGCTCCAGTACTTCAAAACCATCCATCTCGGGCATTATGATATCCATCAATATAATGTCCGGCTTGAGTCCATCTTTCAATTTACTTATTACTTGCTCTCCGCCCGGAGCGGTATATACTTCAAAATTATTTTGGCTGAATTTGAAAGCATACATATCCAGTAAAAATGTGTCATCATCCACTATTAAAATTTTCTTTTTCTCTCCTTCCATTTATTTATAAATTA
This sequence comes from Candidatus Nomurabacteria bacterium, assembly GCA_027327845.1. Lineage (GTDB taxonomy): Bacteria > Patescibacteriota > Minisyncoccia > Phycocordibacterales > UBA9973 > UBA9973. Next base: position 9,921 of record DAHVYC010000003.1, on the reverse strand, counting down.
TTATATTACAAGGTATACAAACCACAAAAAACATCAATCGTTCTCGTTTACGAAATTGTAAACTTCCTTATAGGGAATGACACCGTTTATTGCTTTTAACATGGCATCTTCTTTCATGACAAGCATGCCTTCTTTTCTAGCCACTCTATATATTTCTGAATCTATCGGATTTTTCAAAATGACATTCTGCATTTCTTTGCTTACTCTAAACATCTCAAAAATGGCTATGCGTCCTTTTGTACCTGACGGACATCCTTCTGAAGGAACAGTTTCATACATCTGATCTTTTATCTCTATATCTTTCATAAATTCGGCCGGTAGGTCTTTTAATTCTTCTTCAATCTGCATTTTGATGCTCGGGTCCATAGGCACTAATTTCTTCGAAGAAGGACAGGTCATTCGAGCTAAACGCTGAGCTACAGACAAAATAAGAGTAGGTGCTATAAGATAAGGATCAACTCCCATGTCTATAAGACGTGGTACTGCTCCCACAGCACTATTCGTGTGCAAGGTAGACAAGACCAAGTGTCCGGTAAGTGCGGCTTGTATGGCAAGCTGAGCTGTTTCTTTATCTCTTATCTCTCCTACCATTATCACATCTGGGTCTTGCCTTAAGATAGAACGCAATCCGGAAGCAAACGTATATCCTATTTCCGGCATCATCTGGGATTGGTTTATATCCGGCATATGATATTCCACCGGATCTTCTAAGGACACTATATTGCTCGTTTCCTTGTCGAGCTCATTCATCATTGAGTATAAAGTGGTTGATTTTCCACTTCCGGTAGGACCGGTTATAAGAACAAGTCCGTAAGGTTTGGTTATCGCTTCTCGAAGCAATTCCAAATTCCTTTTTGAAAGCCCCAGCTGGTCAAGAGGTTTTACGCCCTTTTCAGAATCAAGTATTCGTATCACCACTTTTTCTCCGTAATACGCCGGCATAGTTGAAACACGGAAATCTATTTTATGACCATCAAGTTCTGTACTGAAAGATCCGTCTTGCGGTTTTCTCTTTTCATCCAAACGAAGTTTGGCAAGTATTTTTATGCGAGCGACAACCCCGCTATAAACGGAAGGTGGAAGTACGGTCGTGGTATGTAAAGTCCCGTCTATACGAAAACGAACTTTCACTTTGTCTTCGGTGTTTTCTATATGTATATCAGAGGCATTATTTTCTATGGCATTGCGCAGAAGCACCGCTACTATCTTTATAACCGGCGCATCTTCCACTATCTTTGCCTCTTCGCTTGATTTTATACTCTTTATTTCCTTATTTAAATTTTTGGATTCATTTAGGCTCTTTACATCCACATTCTCTTTTTCTTTATCGAGCTCACTTAACGCTTCGCCGACCTGCACGGATATTCCTCTGTAACTTTCCATCACATTCTTATAATCCGAATAAGCTATCAAAAAAACTTTGAACGGCATCCCCAGTTTTGCTGAAATAAATTGCAAGGCGTCCATGGCTTGTGCATTTTCTCCATCCGTTATTCCTACTTCAAGTACTCCGTCTTCTAGACCTATTGGAACAAAATGATAATAGGAAGCTGCATCTTCTGGTATATATTTCAATACATCAAAAGAAATATCCTTCACATCGGTTTTCCTTACCGGCATATTCAAATACTCTCCTTTAGCAGAAAGGATTTTATCTTCCGAGATACCGGATTCTATTAAGGCTTCGTCTATGTTTCCGTTATACTTCTCCCTGGCCAGATTTTTAATTTCATCTATTTTACTCTTCCCTATTAAGCCTTTTTTTGATAATTCTTCTAAAAAACTCATAATTTGTTTAATTAAGGTGTTTTCTTTTGTGTGCTGTTCGGTGTAGTGGATTTTTGTCCCGTACCTGCAGTATTGGCGCCTGTATTTGTATTTATTGGAGCAGTCGTATCACCGGTAGTAGGTGCACCAAAAGCATTTACCGGTACTAAGCTAGGAGGCACCGGCGCTACTCCGTCTGACCCTATAGGGGCAAATGGATTTGCTCTCCCGGCATCTGTAGGCGTAGTAATCGTTATACTGGAATCACGTAAATAGAGGAATGCTTTGTTTGAAAAAATACTATCGTCGAGCTTTATGCTTTTTACTCCGAGAAGCACAGAAAGCAAATCCCCGGACATGGCAGTACTTGCAGATCCACTAGTATTCGAAGAAGATGCCGGGGTCCCGGAAGGAAGAGAAGAAACCAGGTTAGCTTGGTCGGGAGATTTCTGCATGAAAAATATGTAACCTAGAACAAGGGCTACCACGACTACTGCAATTATTACTATATTTTTAACTTTTGGACTCATATTAATTTTTCAGCCAGTAAGTTTTAATTTTAAAATCATACTTGTACGCTTGGGCCATAAGAGGATTGGTGCCAGGGCTGGTATTCGAAGAAAAATCTACAGCTGACACATCCACTATCCTTAGATTATTTTCAAGATCTTTTATAAAATTCACGAAATTTCCGTATGTGCCCTGTGAAGAAAATTCCAGATTCCATGTGCCATAATTTTTGTTTAAAGTTCCGCTCTTCGAAGCGACATCAGGAGTTTTGGTGTTGTTGTCGGAGGTATCATACTGAACATTCTTTAAGACCATGCCGTAAGCTGAAGCCATATTCTCTATTTCCAAGACTAAACGTATGTTGTCTATGGAGTCTGGTAAAAGTTTTTCCAGCCTGGATAAATTTGCCGGATCGAAAGAGTTATATTTTTGAGTTAGTTTATCCCTCTCTGCTTCCAATGCCTTCGAATTGTCCAGGGCTTCATTATAAGAAGTTATTTGTTCTCTTTCAGCAGAAATATTTTGATAAGTCGGGCTGACAAACATAAAAAACCCGGCTATGGCGACTACTATTAGAATTGTCGGAAAAATAAATCTCATAAATTAATTGGTTGTGCCCGTACTGATGGGAGGTAAAGAAGTGTTGACTGTTCCTCCTGCTTCGACCATCTTTTTGTAATTTATAAAACTAGGATCAACTGAGAATTTCAAATCAAACAATACATTGCCTTTGTCATCCAGCGAAAGATTATAGAATACCGGGTCTATGAAATTTTTATTTTTCGAAAAGATGTCGGATTGCAAAGCCACAGATAAGTATCCGGTAGCTACTCCGCTCATATTTACTACGATTTTAGAATCCTTACTTCCCTCCCCGGAATCATAACTGAATTTAGTATAACCTATCGTCTTTATGGTCATATCCTGCAACGCTTCAAAAATCGGAGATATGGCCACATGTTTGGAAAGAATTTCATTAGAGGCCTTCAAGCGCTTATCCAAAGTCTGAAGCTGGACTATTTTTGATGGTTCAAAACGGTCTTTGGCTAAGTTTAAATCATTCTGCATTTTAGCTATATTCCCTTTCAAGCTACTGTCGTAAAAATACAAAATTCCTCCCGCTATAACCACGGTAAAAAATACGAAAATAGAAATCACCATAAAAAGACCGATCGGCTTCCCGGAAACAGGTCGCTCTGGCACCATCGGTTTCTTAGGTATGAAGGATGTTTGAAAATTTTGCTCCATTCCCTATATATTATCTCACACTTATTGCAATCTTCGCAAGGCCAAACCAAGGGCAATAGCGAATTCAGGGCCTGTAGTCTCAAGAACTTTGTTTAGAAATTCCGGAGCACCTACTTTAGAAAACGGATGTCCTGTCTCTATATCGGCCTTAAAACTACCGGAAGCCACTTCTTTGAGACCTTTTAGCATCGCGCCGCCTCCGGTAAATATGACCTTGCTTATGGTTTTGTTATATTTTCTTTCGTAACCCAAAAGCACATTATTGGTCTCGGAAAAAATGTAGTCTATATGAACCTTTATGATATCCGCTAAGCTTTTTTCAGTAGGGTTTTCAAACAGCCCGTATTCTTTTTTCATTTCCTCAGCTTTATCGAAAGGTATAGAGAGAGATTCCGCGATAGAGGCTGTGATCTCAGCTCCTCCCCTATTTATAGTATGATGTCCTTTTACCATGCCGAATTCCACCAAAGTGAGTTTGGTGCTTGAAGCGCCGAAATCCATCAAAAGCACCAAGGAAAGCTCGTGCTCGAAGTTTGCCCTTACCGAAGAAAAAGTTTCAATTTCGAAAAATCCGGCATCCAAATTGCTCTCGGAGACTATTGATCTGAATTTCGATACGGCATCATTCTGAATCGCCACCACCAGAACTTCGGTATTTGAAGTAGGGATGGATACCGCTTCGGGATTATTCATTTCTTCAAACGTCGGCTCTTTTTCCGGGAGAATAAAATAGTCCAGAGATACTTCTGTGATAGGAAGAGGAATATACTTCCTCGCTTCCGTCGGGACGATAGTAGGTATATCGGACTCTTTCACTTGCGGAGGAAGTGAAATGGTAAAGATGAGGCTAGATTGCACCGGTATGGAAAGAGCGGAGGAAGATGTGGTGACTCCGGACTGTTTCAGGACTTCCTTCAGCGCTTGCACTACTTTCTCAATGGGAAGATTTGTGACTCTTCCGACTTCCGTTTCAGCATAAGGCCCGAGGGAAATAGCGCCGTATGTCTCAAGTACAGCCTTGCCTTTCCTTTTTTTTATTTCTACTATTTTTATAGCCGAAGATCCTATATCTATACCTAGAGCACTGTCTCCGTCTCCTTTGTTCAAGAAGCTTAATTTTGGCAGAATGTTTTTAAATAAATTACTCATTTTTTAAAATCGTGCTTATAATTATAGCACAATGGAACATTATTATAAACTGCACTAAGGGGATAAAGATAGTCTGTTATGTTGGAAAAACACATCAAATTAAGAAACCTCTGGAATAATTTTTTAAACGTCGTATTCCCGGCAAGATGTATGTCCTGCGGTAAGGAGGGATGCGATTTATGTACGGATTGCTTATGTGCTTCCCCTTCGGCAGAGAGAGAATCCGCTGAATGGATATTTCCTGCCTTCGATTACCGCCATATACCAGTCAAAAAAGCTATTTGGCTCCTCAAGTATAAAAATAGGAGAAATTTGGCAAAAATTTTTGCTCTGGTAATCTACGGGAAAATAATAGAGGAACTTTCCGATTTGAGTGTTTTGCAAAATTTTCGCGAACCGATATTAATCCCCGTTCCCCTGTCCGCTAAAAGATATCGAGAGCGTGGATACAATCAGGCGGAACTCATCTGCAATGAACTTGTAAAATTAGATCAGGAAAGAAAAGAAGATAGACATTGGACGTCTTTTGAGACGTCCAATGTCTATCTTGAGATTGGAAAAAACATCCTAATAAAAATAAAGGAGACCGAACATCAAGCAAATATAAAAGACAGAAGAGAAAGATTAAAAAATTTGTCCGGAACTTTCGTGGTAAAAAATAGAGAACTCTTGGAAAAGAAAAATGTGATACTGATAGATGATGTGACCACTACCGGAGCCACCTTAAACGAAGCAAGAAAAATTCTAAAAGAAAACGGCGCCAGAAAAGTGATCGCTTTTACTATTGCTCACTAGAAACGAGCCAGCCGTCACAAATTATGTGACGGCTTTGGAAAAATTTATTACTAAACTCTTATTTTACCTTAGATCTCGGCTCTCTAATAACTAACTTGCCGAGAATTATGGGTAGAAAATAACACGCGAGAAAAGTAGTTGCCATGACAGACTCCGGATTATTTGATTTTTTTGGTTAATTAAGGTGGAACAAAATTATCCTCTCATTATGCATTTATAAAAAGACATGTCAATAGTGGTATTGTAAAATACTCCATATTAATATAGTATTTAATCCTATGAGGATAGTAATAAAAGTAGGCACCCAGGTCATAGCCGGTGAAAATGGTTTAAGCCAGAAAAAAATAGCCGGTCTGATGAAAGATATATCTTACCTTGTAAAAAGAGGGGTTGAAATAGTATTGGTCTCCTCCGGAGCAATAGGTGCAGGCCTTCCCAATATTCCCTTTTCCAACCCGCACCGCAAGAAAATCGCCGCCGCTATAGGCCAACCGCTTTTAATGCACGACTATATACGCGAAGCAAAAAAACATAAAGTACAGATCGGACAGATACTTATAATAAGCGATGATTTCACCAACAAGGAACGTTTCAGTAATTTCGTCTCAAACATAAAGGCCATGCTGGCTCATAAAATACTTCCAATAATAAATGAGAACGATGTCATGAAAACGGAAGACCTCACTATAGGAGACAACGACGGACTTTCAGCTAAAGTTGCCGTGGGACTTAAGGCAGACAAACTTCTTATACTCACCAATCAAAACGGCCTACATACCAAAAACCCCGATCAAGATAAAAATGCGAAGTTGATAAAAAAAGTTTCTGAAATTAACTCCAAAATAGAAAATTCCTGTTCTTCGGGCAAATCACTCTTGGGCATGGGAGGAATGCATTCAAAAATACAAGCTGCAAAATACGCCACCTCAGGCGGAGTGGAAACTTTGATCGGAAACGGCAAAGAAAAAGGTATAATAATGAAAGCTCTGGGTAAAAATTTCCCTGGCACCAGATTTATAGCTAAAAAGAAATGATCACAAAAGTAACAATCATAGGATTCGGCACTATGGGGAGAGCCATAGGCAATGCATTAAAGAAGGACAAATCCATCAAGATTTTTATCGTTGATATAGAGAAGAAAGAATATGCGGAAATAAAAAACTCGGATTTTGTAATCTTGTCAATAAAACCGCAAAACGCAAAAGAAGCCATAGAAGACCTCAAAATGAAGGGATTAAACAAAAAAACCATCTTGATTTCCATAATGGCAGGAGTATCTATAGAAAAAATTCATCGACTCTCCTCACACCAAAAGATAGTAAGAATGATGCCGAATTTGGGACTCTCTGTAGGGTACGGTATCGCCGCATGGAAAAGTGCAAATCTATCCGCCGGAGAAAAGAAAAAAGTAAAAAATTTCATAGATAAAATAACCGATAATTTTGAAGTAAAAAATGAAGATGATTTAAATAAAGTAACAGCCATATCCGGAAGCGGGCCGGCATATTTCTTCATATTTGCGAAGTATCTGACAGAAGCCGGAAAAAAAATAGGACTCACTAAAAAAGAGGTGCAAAGACTCGTATCAAAAACTTTCTCGGCTTCCGCTATTTTAAGCAAGGAGACTGATTATTCTTCATTGGTAGAGAAAGTGGCATCAAAAGGCGGAACGACCGAGGCTGCCCTCCAAGCCCTGGAGAAAAAACAACTTAAAAAAACAGTGCAAGATGCCGTATCCTCCGCTTATAGGAGAGCAAAAGAGTTAAGCAAGTAAATATATGGATAAAAAAATATTGAAACAATTAAAAAATGCAAAAGCGGCCGAGGAAACATTCGGACTCCTTTCACTCTCAAAAAGAAATAAAATTTTGAAAAACCTTGCACGCCTTATTAAAAAAAATAAAAAATCCATACTCTCGGCAAATACAAAAGACTTGAAAAGGATGAAGAAAGACGACCCGATGTATGACCGCTTGGTATTGAATGATAAACGCATAGAAGGAATGATAAAAGAAATAAATAATCTTTCAAAAATGCCAGACCCTATAGGAGAAATCTTCGATGAAAGAAAAGGGCCAGGCATAGAAATAAAAAAGAAAAGAGTGCCTCTAGGAGTGGTGGCTGTAATATATGAATCACGCCCGAATGTTACGACGGATGTGGCAGCCATATGTATAAAATCAGGCAATGTCGCAGTACTCAAAGGAGGAAAAGAAGCCAGGGAAAGCTCTTTAGCTCTTCATAAACTTATACAGAAATCCCTGGAAGAGTCCAGGGTAAGCAAGGAAGCGGTACAGCTAATAGACCCAAAGATAAAAAACGCGGCAGAAAGCATAATATCCGCTGATGGATGGATAGACCTCATAGTCCCCCGCGGGAGCGAAAGACTCATAAAATTCGTCAGGGAAAACGCCATTGTGCCGGTCATCGAGACGGGAGCGGGAGTATGCCATACTTTCGTAGATGAGAGCGCAAAACTAGATAATTCAGCAAAAATTATTTTCAACGCCAAAACGGAGCGCCCAAGCGTTTGCAACGCACTTGATACGGCCGTGATACACGAAAAAATATCAGAAAAATTCATTCCAAAGATGGCTCAATTGCTTTCTAAAAAAGATGTGGAAATTTTCGCCGACAGCAAGAGCTATAAAATCTTGGAAAAAGTTTATCCGGTTAAACTTTTAAGGAGAGCACAGGAATCTGATTTTGGTAAAGAATTTTTGAGCTTGAAAATGTCTGTGAAAATCGTCTCGGATTTTAATGAAGCTCTAAGGTTTATCAAAAAATATTCTTCTCACCATTCCGAGGCTATACTCACTGAGAATAAAAAGAATGCTGAAAGATTTTTGAAAGAGATAGATGCAGCCACGGTATATGTAAACGCCTCTACTAGGTTCTCCGACGGAGCAATCTTCGGACTCGGCTCGGAGATAGGCATCTCCACCAGTAAATTGCATGCTCGTGGGCCAATGGGCCCGAAAGAAATGACCACTTATAAGTGGCTCGTTTCCGGAAAATACAGTGTTAGAAAATAATCTGCTATAATAGCTTTATATGAAACATTGCAAAGATTGCGAACCGGCGCAGGAAATACATTTTGTCGCTTATTTATCCGTGGTATTAAGCTACATAGGCGATCCGTTTTTCGATTTTTTAGAAAAAATTTTTAGGAACACGGCTGAAGCAATATCCGACAAAACCTCCGCGCCTTTTATGAAAACTATGGTTTTTCTCGGACTGGCTAAATTCTCAAATGAACCAGATGGAAAAGATTCTCTCCGCTCAAAGTGCTTCTGGGAAGAAGGAGAGAGACGCGGGATCAAAATACGTGAATTCAAAATGGGTCCGATAAGAGATGCTTTCATCGCCGAGTATAAGGGCCCACGCACAGGCGGGGCAAGCAAGACGATAACCTTCGATGGATTGCCTAGGCCGGATTATACGGAGTCAGGATCTCTAAAATGGATGGACAACAAAGGCATAATGAAAGAAAAATTTATAAAAGAGGGACTGCCGGTGGCCAAAGGCGGAACTGCTTTTACAAAGAAAAAAGCGCTTCAGATTTTTAATTCCATACAAAAACCGGTTATCACTAAGCCAAACTTAGGATCTCGCTCTCGCCATACGCTCATACACATAGATACTCCGGAAAAACTCGTCTATGGAGTTAGGAAGGCTAAAAAATTGTCTCCTCTGGTAGTGATAGAAGAAGAATTGCGTGGCTATCTTTTCAGGGCGACGTTAGTCGGAGGGAAATTGGTAGGCGTGGTAAGGCGCGACCAGCCGGAAGTAATAGGAGATGGAGTGCATACTCTGCAAGAATTGTTCGATAAGGAAAATGAAAGGCCGGAGAGAAACGGCCCGATATTCCATAAAATAGTCATCGACCCGGACGCGGAAATAGAACTGAAACGTGAAGGTATAGGCATGAATGACATTCCGGAGAAAGGCAGAGTGGTGACTTTCTCGCAAAAGACAAGCCGAGGCATAGGGGGCACGACCACGGAAGTGACAGAAATGATTCATCCGGAAAATGTGAAAATGCTGGAGAAACTGGGAGCATATCTTGATGATCCGTTGGTGGGAGTGGATCTTATAATAGAGAGGATAGAAGAGCCGTGGTATACCGAACAGCATTGCGGAATCATAGAATGCAACTCACTCCCCTTTATAGATTTGCATCATTATCCCCTTTTCGGCCGCCCAAACAACGTCGCCGGCAAACTCTGGGATCTCGTAATGCCGGAATCTAAAACAGAATAAATGAAAATGCCGAGGCTTAATGCCTCGGCGCTGTAGTGATTTATCTCTCAATTTTTCTAATACTGAAGGTACCTTCGGTATCTTTCTGATTTTTAAACTTTAAATTAAAAAAATAAATTCCATTTTCTTCTTTTAAAATAAAATTAATACTTTTTTCAAAAAGAATCATAGAATTTATATTTAAAGTAG
>DAHVYC010000039.1 GCA_027327845.1 Candidatus Nomurabacteria bacterium | reverse complement strand
GAAATATTATTTATTGATTTTTTATTAGACGTCGGACACCTTTAGAGATGTCCGACGTCTCTTCTTTTTCTAACTAAATAACTTTTGAATTTTTTCCCAAGGTATGGCGACGAGCATAGTCCCTATTACCATAAGCAAAATTCCTATCCCGGAGGAAAGGGTTATACCTTCGGACAACACGAGTATGGCAAGTATTGCCGTGAATACGACGGAGAGCTTGTCTATCACTGTAACTGTTATGGCAGGGCCTCCGGCAAGCGCTTGATAAAAGAAAATCCAAGATAGCGCTCCGCCTAAGCCGGACAGTATCACGAATATCCATTGTTTTAATGAAAGAGAAGATATTTCTGTCACTGAAAATTTACCTAAAGAGACAGTGGCTATGGTTACTATAGTAGCCATCACTATGCCCCTGATAGCGGTAAGTAGGTTAGCATCTACCCCCTTTAGCCCCAACTTAGCGAAAATCGTTCCTAGACTCGCCATTATTGCACCTAACAAAGCATATATTATATACATGGAGCAATTATAGCATATTTTGACTTGGTTCATTTAAAGATTTATCATATAAATATGAATTCGGAAGTTAGGGTCTGCCCCACCTTCGCTAAAGCTTCGGCGGGCAGGCAGAACTGCAATGGTTAACTCTTCTGAAAAGAAAATATGCCAAAACTGCAAGGTTCAATTTACGATTGAGCCGGAAGATTTTAATTTTTACGAGAAAATCAAAGTCCCTCCGCCGACGTTTTGCATGGAGTGCCGAAGAATGAGGAGATTTGCACACACGAATGAAACCGTTTTATATAAACGCAAGTGTGATTTGACTGGCAAAGAAATTTTCAGTATGTATCCACAAGATGCACCATTTCCTGTATACGAAACAGATGAATGGTATTCCGATAAGTGGGATCCATATCAATACGCGTTGGACTACGATGAGAATAAACCATTTCTGAAACAATTTTTAGAATTACAAAATAAGGTTCCAAGAATGTCCTTGGTCAGGCAGGGAGAAAATATAAATAGCCCTTATACTCACAGAGTAAGCGGACCCAAAAATTCTTTTATGGCCTTTAGATCTTCTTATCCTGAAGATTGTATGTATGAATACAATGGAAAATATTCAAAGAATTGCGTAGACTGTTCTTGGGTTTTTGATTCTCAAATATGTTATGAGTGTGTAAATATAAAGAGTTGTTATAATCTGAAATTCAGTCAAGAGAGCAATGATTGTCGAGACTCCTCTTTCTTGTATGCTTGTAGAAATTGTTCTGATTGCGTCGGATGCGTTAACCTGGTGAACGAGCAATATTGCATATTTAATAAAAAATATTCGAAGGAAGAATATTTTAAAAAAGTCAAAGAATTGGGCTTGAATATGTATTCTAAAATAGAAGAAATGAAAAAGGAATTTGAAAAATTCAGAAAAAGTTTTCCCATTAAAGCCATTGCTACCGTGAAATCTGAAAACATATCAGGTAATTGGTTCTCTAATTGTAAAAATGTCAGACAATCGTTTGATTGCATAGAAGTAAAAGACGGCAAGTATTTATTTATGGTTTTCGGAGCAGAAGATTGTATGGATTACTATGAATGGGGCAACAAAGCGGAGCAAATTTACGAAGTGGTAAATTCAGGACTGAATATAGCTAGACTGTATTTCTGCAATCAATGCTGGATGGGGTCTACAGACCTGTATTATTGCAACACTTGCCCTGGAGCGCGGAACTGTTTTGGTTGTGTGGGGTTGAAGAAAGGGGAGTATTCTATACTAAATAAAAAATATTCAAAAGAAGAATATGATCTTCTGAAAGAAAAAATTATCAAACAAATGGCAGAGATTCCTTTTATAGATAAAAGAGGCGTAAAGTATTATTTCGGAGAATTTTTCCCTGAAGCTTTCTCCGATTTTGCTTACAATGAAACCATAGCGAATTATCATTTTCCGCTGTCTAAAGAAGATGCTTTGTCTAGGGGGTATAGATGGGTGGAAAAAGAAAGAAAGGATTATAAAACGAATCTTAAACCGGAAACATTACCCGAGACCATAGGCGAAGTAGATGATTCTATACTGGGAGAAGTTATAGAGTGTGAAGAAAAAGATAATCCGGAATCCGCTGGAGCTTTCAGAATTATGCCGAATGAATTAAATTTTTACAGAAAGATGGATCTGCCGTTGCCCAGGGCCTGTTTTAATATCCGATATTGGAGAAGGATGGATAAGCGCCCTAAATTAAAATTACAAAAAAGATATTGCACAAAATGCAATACGGAAGTAAATACGGTTTATAATGAAGATTATGCGCCGATACTTTATTGTGAAAAATGTTATCAGCAGGAAGTATACTAAGCTAGCTTTTACCTTATACCTTATAGAATATGAAACACAAGAGTAAGAAAAAAAATAATAAAGTTAAACAAAAAGTTATCGCGGTCTCAGGGGGATTCGATCCTCTGCATATCGGGCATGTACGCCTTATAAAGGAAGCCAAGAGAATGGCGGATAAACTTGTGGTGATACTTAATAACGATAATTGGCTTCGAAAGAAAAAAGGCAGTGAATTTATGAGAGAGCGGGACCGAAAAGAAATACTGGAAGCGATAGAGGGTGTGGATGAAGTAATAATAACGAGGCATCCTAAAAACCCCAAATATATGAGTGTACATAAAGAGCTCCTTTTCCTTAGGCCTGATATTTTTGCCAATGGTGGAGACAGAAATGAGAAGGATGCCTCCGATCCTAAATCTTCACAATATAAAGACGCGGAAATATGCAGGAAATTAGGGATAAAGATAGTGTTTAACGTAGGAAATGGGGGAAAAATAAGGAGTTCCTCGGAGCTTTTGAAGGCCTATTCGAAAAAGATCAAAAAATAGCTTTTTATAATAAACTCTTTGGAGTATAATGTTTTTATGTTTTAACCAACTCCCCAAAATGCCAAGAGTGAAAAAGGAACAAAAAAAGAAAGCAGTAAAAAAACAAACCGAGAAAAAAGTTTCTAAAATTTCGCGTGTAAAAGTTAAAAAAACAATAAAGAAAATAAAAAAACCTAAAACCAAAAATAAGCCAAAGAAATTATCTAAGACCACAAAACTGGTACGATCTCCGCATAATCCTATAATAGACCCCAGGCCATATGTTTGGGAATCACAAGCGGTTTTCAATCCAGCGGCGATAGTTTCTGACGGCAGAGTGCATTTGTTTTATCGAGCGTTGGGGGATGACGGTATTTCCAGGATAGGATATGCTTCCAGTAAAGATGGGGTTAATTTTAACGAAAGATTGTCTTATCCGGTATATTTTGTAAATGATGCTGAAGAAATGAAGAAACATTGGCCTTTCACTTCTCCTTCAAACTACGATATATACCTTTATGCTTCCGGAGGAGGATGGGGCGGATGCGAGGATCCACGTGCGGTTTTGATAGACGGAAATGTATATATGACGTTTAATATGTTCAACGGCTGGGATTCTATGAGAGTAGCAGTTACGTCCATAAGGGAAAAAGATTTACTGGATAAAAAATGGTTTTGGAAAAATTTTTCATATTTATCACATGAGGGCGATAGGCAGAAAAATTGGGTTTTGTTTCCGGAGAAAATAAATGGAAAATTTGCCATCTTCTATAATTTAGACAAAGGAGATCCTGGGAAAGTAGCCGTCGCATACGTAAACAAACTGGATACTTCCGAGACACCCAAAGGGAGCGATATTCATGGTGAAGCCCCTGATCCGCAGAAACTGCCTGATCATATTGTCGCTTGGCATAAACGTACTAGAAGCGCGGCTTCTCCGCCGATAAAAACAAAAGACGGTTGGCTCCTTTTATATCATGCGATGGATAAGGATGATGGGGATAGGTACAAACTTGGTGCGCTTCTTCTTGACCTTAAAAATCCAGAAAAAGTTTTATATCGAGCTCAGCATCCAATACTTGAACCGGATTTTTGGTATGAGAATGATTGGAAAAAGGGAATAATTTATGCAAGCGGAGCTGTGGTCAAAAACGGAAAATTGTTCGTATATTATGGAGGAGGGGACAAGCATATTGGGGTCGCTTCAATAAAACTTGACGATTTGCTGGATAGTTTGAAAAAGAATGGGTCAGTTAAGCTTTCTAAAGATAAGATTTTAAATTTTTAATAATACGCATGTTTGTAGTAAAAAAATCGGAACAAAATCCAATACTGGTCCCGGATAAAGATCATTATTGGGAAGAATTTGCCACTTTTAATCTGTGCCCGATAAAATACAAGGGAAAAGTTTTTGGTATTTATAGAGCCATTTCAGCTCTAGACATCCTACAGAATCCGAAACAGATTTCTGTCATAGGTATAGGGGAGAGTAAAGACGGAATACACTTCAAAAACAGAGTTCCCTTTATAGTTCCCAAAGAAGAATGGGAGAAATATGGCTGTGAAGATCCGAGAGTTACATATTTCGAAGGGATGTTTTATACATTCTATACAGCTTTATCAAAATATCCATTTACCCCCGATGGTATAAAAGTAGGGGTGGCATTATCTCACAATCTCAAAAAAATAGACGAGAAACATCTGGTAACACCTTTCAATGCAAAAGCAATGACCCTTTTCCCTGAGCGTATCGACGGTAAAGTAACTGTCATTCTTTCTGTAAATACCGACATGCCCCCTGTGAAGATTGCAATTGCGCAAGTGGACCATATCGAACAATTGTGGGATCAAAAATTTTGGGACAAGTGGTACGCAGAGGTAGATTCTCATACGCTTGACCTCAAGAGAAGCCCCTCAGATCACATCGAGGTTGGTGCAACGCCTCTCAAGACCACACACGGCGGCTGGTTGCTTGTGTAC
>DAHVYC010000038.1 GCA_027327845.1 Candidatus Nomurabacteria bacterium | reverse complement strand
ATTATCTTGTCTTTATCTATTACAAGAGACATCGCGGATATGACATTTTTGTCGGTAAATATTTGATTTTGATTTTGATTAAAGAAAAGCCCGAATACTCTAGGCAGGGTAAATGATTCCACCCTATATCCTTTTTCTTTTAAAAATTCGGCCTTGGAAGGTGTAATTGAACTTATTTGATCCACTTCTCCTTTTTCCAGAGCTGAAATTTGATCATCCTCGTTCTGGTAGAAGCGTAAAGTTAGTTTTCCTATGTATGGATTACCCAAAACAAATCTATCGAACGGAGTAAGTTCATAATAATCTATAATTCCTCCGGTTCCTTTGCTCACGCTATATATTTTAAACGGTCCGGAACCTATAGGATTGGTATTGGCATCATTGAGTTCAAGAGGGGAGAAGTTCCATAGATATGAGGGCATTATGCCTATTGTAGTGTTTTCCAAAAATAAAGCATAGGGCTGTTTTAATGTGAATCTTACTGTTTTTTCATCTACTTTACTTACACTGACACCATCCCAGCTTCCCTTTTTAGGGCTTTTTATAATAGGGTCCTTTATCTTGTTTATAGTAAATATTACATCATCGGCCGTTACTGGTTTACCATCTTGAAAATATGCATCATTTCTTATAGTGAAAGTATAAGTCAGTCCGTCTTTGGATATGTCATATTTCGAAGCTAGATCCGGTATTAAAGTGCCATCCGGACTTCTCCTCATTAAGCCGGAGTATATGAGTGAAATCATGTCTTCGTCGACATCAGAGAAGGCAAGTACTGGGTTTATAAAACGCGGAGTTCCCACGATCCCTTCGGTGATTTCTCCTCCTCTCATCGGTACGTTCACCATGAAAGATTCATTTATGTCTTCCAATATGAAAAGAGTGCTTAGGAAAAGCATGAGGGCGAGCCCCAGAAACAGAAAATATTCCGTTTTGGAAAAATGAGATATCGCTTTTTTTATTTCGTTTTTAGACGGCAATAAATCAAGTATGCGACTATAAAAGTTTTTCATAAAACTAAAATGAAAATAGTTGTTTTAGCCCCTAGCCTTTATCAAGATGACCAAAACAGCAGACAAGGCGAAAAGCACTCCACAGACTATAGATAAAATGAAAAGAAATTTCTCGAAACCCCTACGCGTATGATGAAATGTGTCGGCATCACTTCCGCCCAATGCTCCACCTAAGCCCGCTTCGGATTGCTGAAGCAAAATAGCCGTGATAAGCACGACGGAAATTATTATCTGCGCGTAAGGCAGTATCGTAGCCAATAATTGCATGGGGATAGTATGGCATAAAATATACCAAAAGGCAACAAACGAGGGGTTGTATTTTTGGTAAGCTATTTTATATAATATACCCATGAAAAACGAAACTAATATATTGGGCCTGTTTCAAAAATTATTCTACAATTTTAATTCCAGGGCGTTTAAGGATGCCACTTTGGCGTTTAAGGAGCATTTGGACGGCGGAGGCAAAATGCTTCTCGCTATGGGTGGAGCCATGTCTTCAGCTCAGCTTGGCATAACTTTAGCCCCTATGATAAAGAACAATAAGATACATATCATTTCCTGTACTGGTGCCAATCTAGAAGAATCCATATTCAGGTTGGTAGCTCATAAGAGTTATAAAGATTATCCGGATTATCGATATTTTACAAAAGAAGATGATGAAGCTATTTTAAACAGGGGAGAAAGAAGAGTGACAGACACTTCCATACCAGAAGAAGAAGCATTCCGTGTGGTGGAGCCTATTATTTTGAAGAGATGGAAAGAAGCGGAGAAAAAAGGTGAAAGATATTTTCCACATGAATATTTTTATCAAATACTGCTTTCCGGAGAATTGGAGGGAAAGCCTGCCTCGCCTGGAACTACGAGTCAAGGCAGGTATGAAGGGAATCCGGAGCATTGCTGGTTGCTTGAGGCTGCAAAGAAAAATCTACCTATTGTCGTGCCGGGCTGGGAAGATTCTACATTAGGTAACATTTTTGCCGGGTATTGTAAAGCAGGAGAAGTGAGTCCGAAAGTTATGAAAACTGGCGTGGAATATATGACACAGCTCTATGATTGGTATCAGGAATTATCAAAAGATGGAGCTGGGCTCGGTTTCTATCAGATTGGAGGAGGTATCTCCGGAGACTTTCCGATCTGCGTAGTGCCTTCCATCAAATATGACTTGAAAAAGCCTGTGCGCCCGTGGGGTTATTTCTGCCAGATTTCGGACTCTACCACTTCCTATGGTTCGTATTCTGGTGCTACACCAAATGAAAAAATCACTTGGGATAAACTTACCAAACACACTCCGATGTTTGTGATAGAGTCTGATGCAACGATTGTCGCTCCACTGATGTTCGAAGCTATTTTGGATAGATATATTCTTTCTGAAAGATAAAACCTTCTAATTTAAAATCTTGACTTGTGGATAACTATATTGCCAAGTCTATGCAGGGAAGGTATAATTTTTAATATTAAAAACTTAATGTAAATTTCATGAAGAAATATATTTTTTCCTTGTTTACGATTTTAATTTTAAGTTTTCTTATTACTCCCAATGTATCTTTAGCACAGAGCACTTCTCCGACCGATACCGACCCTAACCCTTCTGCCAGCTGTGTTTCTATACAAAATAATTTAAGGTATAGAGACAGAGATTCGGCAAAAAGTGGAGAAGTTTCGACTCTGCAAGATTTTCTGCAGTCTAAGGGATACCTTAATTCCGAACCGACTGGTTATATGGGTTTACTCACTTTCCAGGCAGTCAAGGATTACCAAAAATCAAAAGGCATAAGTCCGACAGGTTATGTCGGGCCTTCCACTAGAGCAGCAATAGCGGGAGATTGCGGAGGAGGGAATCCAGATCCGGTACTTCCTCCATCTTCAGATGGCTGTCTGCCTGGTTATAAATATAGTCCAACGACGGGCAAACCTTGTGATGATACTGCTACTGTTACTCCAGTTACTTCATCAATATATGATACTTTTGCGCAGTGTCTAGCTTCAAAAAACTTAACTTTATATAGTGCTTCGTGGTGTCCACACTGCCAGGCACAGAAAGCACTTTTTGGAGACTCTTTCAAATATTTGTCTTATGTTGAATGTTCCAATTCTACTAGCAATTTTTACCAAAATAAAATGTGTGTAGATAAAAATATTATTGGTTATCCAACTTGGATAGATAAAGATGGAACAAAATATGAAGGGGAACAGAGTTTAGAAAAATTATCGCAAATAAGTAACTGTGCTTTACCCACAGCGACAACGAATAATGACCCCGTTATCTCTGGCGTCTCCGGTCCTCAATCTTTGAATGTCGGCCAACAGGGCACTTGGACAGTGAACGCGTCAAATCCAAATGGAGGAATACTCTCATACTCAGTAGATTGGGGTGATATACAAAAAACTTGCTCATCTTCAGGTGCGACATGCAGCACAGCATATCAAAAACAAATTCAGCAATCTGCTATGTTTACTCACAGCTATTTTCAGGCTGGGAATTATACTGTTATGTTTACAGTCACAAATTCAAGTGGCCAGAGCGCTAAGACGAGTTTGAGCGTGAAGGTGGGGAACGTGGAAAATATTCCTTCTCTTACTGTTTCTCTGGATTCATCTACTCCTATTGCTCAAACAATAACCGCTGGACGTGGTAACGTAATTTTTGCAAGAATAAAGATAACAGCAGGATCTCAAAACGTCAGTAACTTAAATGCAATTCAGATTGGTTCTGATTTACCAAATTCTGTTAAATTAAATAATATTAGAGTTTATGAAAACGACACGCAAATCGGCACTACTAATTATAGTTTGTCTTATAATGGGAGTTATTACCAATCCTGGGTTTATTTGAAAGGTGCATTTATAATTCCTGCTAATACATCTAAAATTTTGTCTATTATGGCCGATACATCTCCTAGTGGTTCCGGTCTCTTTTTCACAGGCAATGTCCGCCTCGGTATAGCTGGTTGGAATTTTGATAGTCCTGGAGCTCGTGTTTCTCCTTCTGGTACGGCAATATACGGAAATGAGTTTAATGTAGTATCGTCTACAGACAGTACTTCTTCAGTTACTGTTCTTTCACCGAATGGGGGAGAGACGCTGGTTAAAAAGCAAAGTACTCATATAACCTGGAAAGGGGGCACTTACCCTGTTCAAGTGGGTATAGTATATGATAATTTTCCTCAAAATAGGATAATTGTCGGCTGGATTAATACAGGAGCGAATGCAGATGGTTATCTTGACTGGGACACGGACCGTATTGGATCTCTTGATTATTTAACTAGTGGAAATTGGTGGAATATTTCTCCTGGTAGATATAAAATTATAGTCGTTGCTAAATCTTCAGGAGGAAATTATTGTTTTAACGATAGCGGTAATTGTGTGTATGATGTAAGTGACAATTATTTCACTGTCACTTCTTCAATAGTTCCGACAGAAGTCTTAAGTAATCCAGTTTTGAATACCGGTACTTCGACGCGTTCACAAAATGTTCCAGTAGGAAGCAATGGGGCAAACGATATAGTAAAGGCGGTGTATGATATTTCAGCCGGTAACTCTGGTGTTACTATTTCAGAAATAAAGTATGTCGCTTTAGGTAGTACACCAAATCCGATTAAATCAATAAGAGTAGGATCAGTTTCAGCTCCTGTTATATGTTATATGGGTGCGACATGCTCAGCATATTTAACTGGCCTTAATATAGTTATTCCAGGCAATACTACAAAAAGTATTGAAGCATATCTTTCTTACGCAGGGATCAGCATAAATGGACTTTCTTCTGGTGCGACAGCCCAAGTCCAAATGACATATGTTAAATATTCGTATAACGGAATCACCAGCTCGCTTAATTTTAATTCCGAAGCTTCTCCTCTTATGACTTTGCTTTCTGCAGATCCGACCCCTACGAATTCTAGCCCAGTGATGGGATCGATCGGGTATTCTCCCTCTGTCATTTATCCAGGCCAGGCAGCTAACTTTAACTTTAACGCAA
>DAHVYC010000037.1 GCA_027327845.1 Candidatus Nomurabacteria bacterium | reverse complement strand
GAAATGCCAAATACCAGTTTAATAGTAAAAGATGGTGTCGTCATAGGAAGGGGGGCAAATGGTAGTACCTATCATGAGACACATGAATGTGAAAGAGTAAAAAGAAATATTCCAACTGGTGAAGGCTATGAACTTTGTGAAGGATGTCATCCCAAAAACCATGGTGAAGCTCGGGCGATAGTTGATGCACAAGAAAGTGAAAAAGAAATTTGCGGGTCTGATTTATATATGTGGGGGCATTGGTGGTGTTGTAAGGATTGTTGGAAAACCATGATTGAAGCAGGTATAAAAGATGTTTATCTTTTAGAAAATAGCGAGGTACTTTTTAATAAAAAGGACCCGGATAATATTATTGGACATCAACTTGAGTAAAATAAAAGCCCCCTAGGGGGCTTTTATTTTACCATCCTTGCTTTCTTCAAAGTTTTATATATGCCGTTCTTTTTCATTGTGCGAAATCCTCTAGCTGAAACCTCTATCTTTATCGATTTTCCGAGTTCAGGCACAAAGACCTTCTTCTTTTGAAGATTTGTGTATTTTCTCTTTTTACCGGTAGGATTGAATTTAGTGGCGCGGGTTCTGTTGGAGTATCCGCCTCCGACTAATGATCCTTTCTTTGTAACTGTGCATGTTTTCATAATGTAGTTTATGTATGCTATCATATAATTAATATGGACGCAACCAACACCATATTTTTCATAGTTATACTCATAATGTCCGTGGTTATACACGAGGTTTTTCATGGTTTTGTGGCGCTTAAATTTGGAGACAGGACTGCTCTATACGCCGGACGTCTTACCTTAAATCCACTAAAACATTTAGACATGTTCGGTTCGGTAATTCTGCCTTTGCTTTTGGTCATTACTCACTCTCCATTTCTTTTTGGATGGGCTCGCCCGGTTCCTTATAATCCGAATAATCTCTCAAACAGGAAATGGGGGACGATAGCGGTCGCTTCCGCCGGCGTTTTAGCCAATCTTTCTCTGGCAGTCTTTTTCGGCTTAATATTGCGTTTTACTGCCAATATTTCGATGCCGGAAAATTTTGTATCCATCGTTTCTTCAATAATCTTGATCAATTTGGGATTGGCTATTTTTAATTTGGTCCCCATCCCTCCACTTGACGGGTCCAAAATACTTTTTTCCTTTTTACCAGGATCTTTTTACCCGGTTATATCTTTCTTGGAACAATATTCTTTTCTTTTAATAGTGGTTTTTGTGGTTTTTTTCGCCGATTCTCTTTTCCCAATATTATCTTTTCTTTTTCATACCGTAACCGGATTGGCACTATAACTATTTCTCGGAGAGTTTGAAAAGATGTTTAAATGCCAGGCGGGATTGCAATTTTACTGGAGTTATAGTATATTACAGCGAGGAGTCTTAGGACTCTTTTACTTTTGTTTTACCTATCCCGTACTTGAATTTTGATTACGGGAATTAGGGGCAAGCATTATAATTTAAATTTTGGTACAGGGATGCCTACAATAAATCAATTAGTTAAAAAGAATAGAAAAAAAGCACTACCGAAAGACAAAACGGTGGCTTTGACGCGCGGTTTTAATTTTTTAAAAAACAAGCCGGTGTATTTCCCGTCTCCTTTTAAGAGAGGAGTTTGTACCAAAGTTTCGACTACCACCCCGAAGAAACCAAACTCAGCGCTTCGAAAAATAGCGAGAGTACGTCTTACTAACGGGATGGAAGTGACCGCTTACATTCCCGGAGAGGGACACAACCTTCAAGAACACTCAGTAGTGATGCTTCGAGGAGGCCGCGTGAAAGACTTGATCGGAGTAAGATATCATATCGTAAGAGGAGTCTTGGATACCCAAGGAGTAGAAAAGAGGAGACAAGGCAGATCTCTCTACGGTAACAAGAAACCAAAAGAAGCTAAAAAATAAGATTAAATTTTAGAATAAAGATGCGAAGAAAAATAAACAATAAAAGAATTGCAAAATCCGATTTTCTATATAACTCCCAAAAGCTGGAGAAGTTTATAAATTACATAATGCAATCAGGCAAGAAAGAAGTTTCAAGAAAGATAATTTACCGAGCCTTTGATACCATAAAAGAAAAAACCGGAAACCCGAATCCGCTAGAAGTATTTGATTTGGCGATAAAAAATGCCGGGCCTGTCATGGAAGTTCGCTCAAAGCGTATCGGTGGTGCAAACTATCAAGTGCCTAGAGAAGTAAGGCCTGAACGAAAACAGGCTCTGGCTATGCGTTGGATTAGAGACGCCGCCAGGAAGACAAAAGGACGCCCAATGCATTTAAAATTAGCGGATGAACTTATAGCCGCTTCAAAAAACGAAGGTTCGGCAATTAAGAAGAAAGAAGATACTCACAAAATGGCCGAATCAAACAAAGCCTTCGCTCATTTTGCTTGGTAGTTCGATAGGCTTACTTTAAATAAAATAATAATAATAAAAAAATAAACAAATATGGAAAGAGATTACCCACTGGAAAAAGTCAGGAATATTGGAATTATCGCACACATAGATGCAGGAAAAACGACAACGACCGAGCGTGTACTTTTTTATACCGGAGTGTCTCATAAAATCGGTGAAGTGCATGATGGAGAAACTGTCACAGACTGGATGGAACAGGAGAGAGAAAGAGGTATTACCATTACATCTGCCGCAGTTACCTGTTTCTGGACTCCGACTTATGCCAATAACGATAAAAACAAAAAACACCGTTTCAACATAATAGATACCCCAGGGCACATAGATTTTACCGTAGAAGTAAAAAGATCTTTGCGCGTCTTGGACGGAGCTGTTGTAGTATTCGACGGCGTGGCTGGTGTGGAGCCGCAATCAGAAACAAACTGGCGTTATGCGGACGAGGCCAAAGTTCCGCGCATATGCTTTATAAATAAATTAGACAGAATAGGTGCTTCTTTTGAGCATTCTTATAAAACTATTTTAGATCGCCTTACAAAGAAAGCTATACGAATGCAGATCCCTATAGGACTCGAAGAACAACACGAGGGCGTAATAGATTTGCTAAAAATGAAAGCTTATTACTTCGAGGGGGAAATGGGTAATAAAGTGATCGAAAAAGATATTCCGGAGAATTTGAAGGCGGAAGCTGAAAAATATCATCATGAACTCATAGAAAAGATAGTGGAGCAAGATGATGCTGTTATGAATGATTATTTAGAGGGGAAGATTCCAGATATAGATACACTTAAGAAGCTTATGAGAAAAGGCGTTATTGCCAATGAAATTTTCCCAGTATATGCAGGTTCAGCCTTAAAAAACAAAGGGGTGCAGTTGGTTTTGGACGGAGTAGTGGATTATCTTCCTTCTCCTCTAGACATACCTCCAGTGAAAGGTACCGATCCAGATAATAATGATGAACCTATAGAAAGACATGCTTCCGATTCCGAACCATTTTCCGCTCTTGCTTTCAAAGTAGCAGCCGATCCGTTCGTAGGCCAGCTTATTTTCTTCAGAGTCTATTCCGGAACGCTTGCGGCAGGATCTTACGTATACAATCCGAGAACCAGAAACAAAGAGCGTATCGGAAGAATATTACGTATGCATGCGAATGATAGGGAAGAAGTAAAAAAAGTTTTTGCCGGAGAAATAGCTGCGGCTGTAGGACTCAAAGATACCATTACATCTGACACCCTGTGTGATGAAGAGCATCCAGTGGAACTCGATAGGATCGTTTTCCCGGAGCCGGTGATATCTCTTAGAATAGAACCAAAGACAAAAGCAGACCAGGAAAAAATGGGTATGGCTCTAAACCGTCTGGCTCAAGAGGATCCTACCTTTAAGGTTTCGACAGATCAGGAGACAGGGGAAACTATAATCTCCGGAATGGGAGAACTTCACCTGGAAATTATTGTGGATCGTATGAAGAGGGAGTTTTCCGTGGAAGCGAATGTAGGCAAGCCACAAGTGGCATACAGAGAAACAATTACCGGAAATGCGGATGCTGAAGGAAAATACATCAAACAGTCCGGTGGACGCGGAAACTACGGACACGTGAAGATAAAAGTGAAACCAATGGTTGCTATGACGAAAGAAGAAGAGGCAAAACTTCCAAAGAATACTAAGAGAAACAATGGATTTGAATTTATAAATAACATAAAAGGAGGTGTAATACCTCAGGAGTATATAGCACCTTGCGAGAAAGGATTCAGGGAGGGATTGGATAGAGGAGTCTTGGCTGGATTTAAGATGGTTAATGTTTCTGTAGATCTCTGGGACGGAAGCTATCACGAAGTGGACTCCAATGAAATGGCCTTTAAAATAGCCGCTTCTATGGCAGTGCAAGATGCATGTAAGGCTGCCAGACCGGTTATATTGGAACCAATGATGAAGGTGGAAGTTGTTACCCCGGAGAAATTCATGGGAGATGTTACCGGCAATCTTTCTTCCAAGCGAGGTTTGATAGAAGGAATGGAAGATCGAGGAATGAACAAAGTTTTGAAAGCGATAGTTCCGCTCTCTGAAATGTTCGGATACATGACAGGACTCCGCTCGATGACCGAAGGCCGGGCCTCCTTCACCATGGAATTCTTACGCTACGACATAGTTCCACAAAATGTGGCGGAAGTAATAATATCTGCTCGTAAATAAACTTGTCCAACAACGCCTGCCCCGTAGCGAGCTTTGCTCTGCTACTGGGGTAGCCGATACCATCATAGCGGCCAGGAAATAATTTTTATAGAAATTACAAAAGACGTTGGACGTCTCCTAAGACGTCCAACGTCTTTGCATTTTGGGATGCAAGTTGCTAAAATTAGATTTTAGAAACTATTCTTTCACTTTTAAAGGGGGTCAAAATGACTCTATATAATTACCCTAAAGAATTTCGTTCTAAGGTGATAAATGCTTGCAAAGACTTAAGAGTTAATGTAGCACTTCATCAAGGACACAATATTGCTCCTTTCATAAGGGAACATATAAAAAATTCTACCCAAGATGAAGAAGAATTAAAGAGTCTCTTGGATGAATTTAATAATATGAAAGGGAAAATTAAGGTTT
>DAHVYC010000036.1 GCA_027327845.1 Candidatus Nomurabacteria bacterium | reverse complement strand
TCTTTAGCTAATCCGAACTTTTCTCTTATGTTTGCTTCTACACCTTCATTAGTTTTTAATTTGGAGATATCTGAGCTCAATTTATCTTTTGAATTTCCCAATTCAGTTATCTTATCTTCAACTATTTTTTTATTTTTTATAGTTTCCTCCATTTTTTTAGAAAGACCAATCAAGTTATAAACAAAAGCCGCTATTACAAGCCCTAAAAACACCAAAAAAAACTTTGATTGGGTTATCTTCCTCCATTTTCCACTTTTTTGAAAACTTATCATATTATGATATTATTATTGCATGTTTTTCAACAAAAAACACCAAAAGAAAATTCAAATAATATGGTCAATAATAGTGGTACTGATGATAGTGAGTATGGTACTGCTCTATTCTCCTATATTCAGCATCAAATAGATTCTCTATTTTTTCATCATCTTCAGAAAGACGTCCTGAGTGATATTTACTTTTGCATTTTCTCTCATTTTAGCTTTGCCTCTTTTTTGTTTTTCAAGAAGCTTTTTCTTCCTGCTTACATCTCCTCCTCCGACAACTTTTCCCTTATGTATGAGCACATCTTTCCTGTATGCGGAGACGGATTCGGAAGCAATAATTCTGCTTAAGGCTTTACCTTGTATTTTAAAAGGGAATTGCTGTCTCGGAATTATGTTTTTTAATTTTTCAACTTGAGTCCGGGCCTCCTCTTCTACTCTGCGCTTGGATACTATTTTGCAAAAAGCCGGCATCACTTCCCCTGCCACCAGGATATCTAGCCTGGCTACCTCTGCCTCTTTATATTCTCCTAATTCATAAGAAATCGAAGCATACCCGGAAGTTATGCTTTTCAAATCATCAAAAAAATTTCGCATAAGCTCGCGCAATGGCATTTCCAAGCTGATTACAGACCTGTTGTCGCCAAAACTCTCGGTAGCATGCACCACCGATTCGTGTTCAAAGAGAAACGGCATTAAAACACTTGCATAGGTCTCCGGAGTTATAATTTTGACCGAAACCCATGGCTCGTAAATTTTCAATATCTGCCCTTCTTCCGGAAAAAAGTACGGCGAATACACGATTTCTTCTTTGTTGTTTCTTAGAAGAACTTTATATGTTATAGAAGGGGTCGTTATAATCAAATGAAGGCCAAATTCTCTTTTTAGTCGCTCTGTTATTATTTCAAGATGGAGCATTCCTAAAAAACCACAGCGGAATCCTTTACCCAACGCTCCTGAAGCCTCTTCTTCATATGAAAAAGCCGAGTCTGAAAGCTGTAACCTGCCTAAGGCAAGCCTAAGATTTGGAAAATCATCAGCATCTTCAGGATATACAGAGGCCCATACCACCGGCTTCGGTTTCATGTATCCAGGAAGTGCTAGAGACGGTTTCTTAAAGAGAGTTACCGTGTCTCCGACGGAGGCTATTCCTGGCCTTTTTATACCGGTCACTATATAGCCTATCTCTCCTTCTTCCAACGAACTCTTTGGGTTCTCTTCCGGGGAAAATATTCCCACCTCAAGAGCTATAAACTTTTCTCTCGAAGCGGAAAAAATTAAATTGTCCCCTTTTTTAATTGATCCTGAAAATAATCGCACATATACTATTACTCCCCTATGGCTATCATATTTAAAATCAAAAATAAGAGCTTGTACGCCTTCTTCTTTGTTCTTATATGAGACGGGAGGCGGAATACTTTTTACCACTTCGGCAAGCAGGTCAGAAACTCCAAATCCGGTCTTTCCAGAAACTTCCAATACCGAATCAGGATTTACATCAAGCAGTAAAGCTACCTCCATCTTCACCTCTTCAATACGCGCAAGCGGAGAATCTACTTTAGAGAGCACTGGTATTATCTTTAAGTTGTCTTCACGAGCCATATTTAAGGTGGTTAGAGTCTGTGCTTGCACCCCTTGAGTGGCATCGACTAGAAGAATTGAACCTTCGACCGCCTTGAGCGCCCTCGATACTTCGTAGGAAAAATCAATATGTCCTGGAGTATCTATAAGATTAAGCACATAGTCCTTGTTCGAAAAATCGCCATTTTCCATATGATAATTCATCCGTACTGGTTGCATCTTTATGGTAATACCTCTCTCTCGTTCGAGCTCCATCGAATCCAGAATTTGATCCCGCATTTTGCGAGCTTCTATGGTATGAGTCACTTCAAGCATACGGTCCGCTAATGTGCTTTTACCGTGATCTATATGTGCGATTATGGAAAAATTCCTTATATTTTCTAAAGCCATTTTTTAAATATATCAGAATCGGAGACAATATGCATTTACTGATCCAATTCCTCCTGAGGAGATACGAAAATCTTCACTTTCCAGAATTTCGCTTTGAATGCTTTTATTATATCCGCCAACTCCTCGCTCTTTAACATATAAAGTACTAAAATTCCCGCGCAGATGCCTAAGATGCCCGAGATGAATCCTTGCAAGAAAACCCCTAAGAAAGTCGTAGTGCCAAATATCGGGGAGAAAATATTAAGGAATAAATAAGTGACCAATCCCAAGAAAAACGACGCTCCTAAACTTTGGAAGGTTGTTTTGGTTATAAACGATTCGTGGTTCATAAAATCTCTTCTGACAAAATACCAGTGCAAGATAAAATTCAGTATGGTCCCTATGGAATACGCAAGCGGAAGCATAAGCACTTCTGTGCCTTCTATATCGTTTACCTTGAGCAAAGATTCTATGAAGTATCGGAAGTACGGAAAATTTTCAAAAACATGCAGAAATACATAAGATAAGATTATTATGAGCACCGAACAGAATAAGTTGACCGAGAGAGGCCGTTTAGTATCTCCAGCTGCATAATATGCCCTAGACAAAAGAGCAGTCATACCTTGAGCTAAAATAGAAGTGGCAAATATAGCCACTGAAGCAGCCACAAGACGAGTATTATCCCAAGAAAAAGATCCGGAACCCAATATCACACGCACTATCTGGGCGCGTAAAACTATAAAAAGAAACATTATGGGCAAAGACCAAAAAACAATCTGCCTTGCGGTGGATTTAAGATGTCTTCTAAATTCCGGATTATTTTCTTTTCCGAAAGATTTCACTAAAGTTGGAAATGCAGCTATGGCGAAAGATACTCCTATGATATTGAGCGGAACGGATTGAAGATTGAAAGAAAAATTAAAAATGGAAATCGAACCGCTCGGCAAATAAGAAGCAAAGGCTATGATAGATATAAGGGCTATGCTGTTGAAAGAAAGCCCCAAGGTTCTGGGAAGAGAAATCAATGCTACACGTTTTATCTCTTTAAAATCTATTGAGCGTGTAAAGCGAGGGACGAATTTACAACTTGCCGAAGCGAAAAACTGTACTCCGAAATGCAGAAGAGCTCCCAACACTACACCCAATACCAATCCTGTTATACCAAATACGGGATAAAGAAATATTACACCGGTTATTATGCCCAAGTTATAGAAGATGGGGCTTAAGGAATAAATGAAAAATTTCCGGAAAAGCTGAGTGATCGTGCCAAAGAGACTGGAAAGACCCATTAAGATCGGGGAAAGAAGCATTATTCTCGAAAGGAGAATTACTTTATCCTGCATAACAGGAGTAAAACCAGGGGCAATAAAGGAAGCCAGATAAGGCATTATAATGAACGCTATAAGAGCCACTATGGCAATCATAGAGAAGAAAACGGTGAAAACATCGTTCATAAACTTCCGAGCTTCTTTGGTAACTTCATCCCCTTTCATTTTTTCTACAATGAATGGGATGGTAACGGTAATAGAAGCCAAGGATGCTATGGATATAAATATAAGGTCCGGCACTCTAAATGCAGCATAATAAGCATCCAGGTCGGGAGATGGTCCTATAAAGTGAGCTATATTTCTGTCTCTGAAAAGCGCTAGAACTTGAGACAGAAAAGTAAACAAACCTAAAAGAAGCGCGGCTTGGTTTATATTTCCGTATTCTTTGCTAAAAATCTTCAATATCCTCTGCATCCTTTTTGTTTTTTAGCTTTTTCTATTTTTTCTTAGTATCACTTTGAGTTGTACCGGTAGTGGCAGGAGGGGTCGGATTTGCTCCATTCTTCAGAGAATTTACATATTGGATCAGGTCTTTATTGTCCGGAGCGTAAGATAGAGCTTGCTCCGCATAGGAGACAGCCTGGCTATTATTACCGCTGCTCTTTTCTATCTGAGAAAGCACAATCAGGGCATCCACATAATCCGCTTTCAGAGAGAGGGCTTCTTTAGCCATATTTCTGGCATCATCGGTTTTTCCTTCCGCAAACAATACTCTCCCGATAGAAAGTTTTATACCTGGGTTAAGAGGGTTGAGCAAGGAAGCGCTCTTGTAAGCTTCTATGGATTTATCATAAGCATCTTTAACTCCGAGCAAACCTACAGTGTTGTAGACTACGCCTAGAGAACTGTAATTTAGGTAATTTGTATTGTCATACGACACGGCAAGTTGCGCGCCATTTACCGCTTGATTAAAACTTGTCTGCAGATCTGCCTTATCAGCATCTGACAAAGAGGTTGATCCTTTTGAAACTATCGAATTTATTTTTGTCAGATAAACCTGAGAGTAAGTACGCAAGTATAGATCGTTCTCATGAAGCGATATAGCTTTAGCTATCGAATCTTCAGCGGCAGGCACCGTGGAAGCCGATAGCGTATTTCCAAAATACGCTACTGATGCCAGCCTCTCAGCATATTTGAAACCAGTAGCGGCAACCACAATCATAAGCACCACAAGGATTAAAATAGAGAAGAAACTCTTTCTAGGATCATCCAAGAAAGAAATAACCGCCTCTCCGTTCTGCTGTTTAGAAGAAGATAACCCTATAAATATTCCGGTGAAAGCAAAAGCAAGCAAGAATATAACCGATCCAGTGGAATAGAAGAAGGCTGAAACAAACAGATATAAAGAAGCGACGAAAAATATCACCACTTCCCAACTTGCATTGTTTTTAATACTGGAGAACAGAGACTTGGTTCCAGTTATAAGAAAAACCGCAAAGAATAAAATCCAAGACAAAATTCCCAGAGCGCCGGTAGTGGCAAAGAATGTCGGCAAGAGACCGGAACCGGAGTTAAAGGAAGTATCCCAGAATACGGTAGAGTTTATGGATTGAGGTTTATACAAAGCCCAAGCTTCTCCGAATTTATTAGGACCCATGCCAAGTACAGGATGATTTACCAATACATCTT
>DAHVYC010000035.1 GCA_027327845.1 Candidatus Nomurabacteria bacterium | reverse complement strand
AAAAATCGGTGTTTGGATGGCGGATGCGGGGAATGGGATAACAGATTTCTTCGCCAATCGCGTGCATACGAAAGAGCTTTGCGTTTCGGACGGAGCTGGAGAAACATGCATCACTCGCGGACAATTAGATACTTTGCTTGCTAGCGCCGGAGTGGCAAGCGCTATCAGCAACACAAGCTCAAACTCTACCCTGCCCCCGCCTTTGCCTTCATCTCCGACAGCTTCCAGCGGTTCGACTGCTGATACTACCCCGCCCGTCATCACTCTAAATGGAACTAGTACGATAAATTTGAAAGTCGGCGATACATATACAGAAGAAGGAGCTAAAGCTACAGACAACGTAGATACTATAGTAGCCATAGTAATAAGCGGATCGGTAGATACATCCAAAAATGGCACATATATCATCACTTATTCCGCTAAAGATTCTGCCGGTAATTCCGCTATTCCGGTGGAAAGAAAAATAATTGTCGGCACAGGAGGAACAGCTTCAACTCCAACTCCTGCACCTGCAACAACAACCACGCCAACAACGACTCCTTCGACCACTCCTTCGGCAAGCTCCCAGCCTACGCCACAGGCTACGGCGGGCACAGCAGGATCTACGGCACCGACAAGTCCTACTACTACGACAACTACTAATACCACCCCTTTGGCAGGATCAGGACCTTCGGCACCAACGACAACCTCTTCTACTTCTACTCCTTCGACGAGCTCAGGACCTACGGCACCGACAAGTCCTACTCCTTCGACGGGCACAGCAAGTACTACATCAACCAGTTCTACTTCTTCCACTACACAGACAATCCCGACATCCGGAGGAGTCGGGACCCCGACTTCGCAAAACGTCGGGGCTACCTCTACTTCAACGACCACACCAGCTCCAGCACCCGCTCCTACCCCTGCACCTGCACCAACGACATCGACAACCACTTTGACCACTACTACGACAACAACAACCCCTTCGGCAGGCTCAGGGCAGGCAACTACGACAACACCAACAACATCCACCACTACGACAACACCGACGACTACTCCTACAACAACAACCCCAACATCGACTTCGACAACAACCACGCCATAAATTACCACTTGGACATCCGATGTCCAAGTAGATGTCCAAGTACAAATAAAATGAAGAAAAATACAAAAAATATATCACGAATATCGGGTCAGGAGCGGAAAAACAGGGAAAGTCCTGCTATTTTTACCCCTCCAGCTCGTGATATGGAAAATCCTAATAAATATTTAATTGGCGAATCTCGTATCGCCGAATGCTGTCCTTACTGCCAATCCAAAAATTTTGTAAAACGCGGTACCCGCAAGAATCAATATCAAGCGGTTCAGTTATATCTTTGCAAAAATGAAGAATGCTCTCGCACCTTCACCGCCCAGGATGTCAAAGGCAAGCATTTTCCGCTGAACGTGGTAATTGATAGTATGAGCTATTATAATTTGGGATTCAGCTTGGAAGAAACTTGCAGAATAATTGAAAAGAAATTTGGCGCCCCCGTACCAAGTTTGCCTGTTGTTAAACCGATTCCATCTGGAACTAATACAAGGAATTTTGTTGCCCCAACTCCCGCGACCCTTTCAAACTGGATAGAAGAATACAGCGAACTTTGCCGCTATAGCCGTATACGCCCATATGCCACCAAAATGTGCAAACCGCAAGATACCATTGAGGTGGTGACAATGGCGCATCGCCAACTTTATCGTTTCCGCTATCATCGCCCTAAAACAACCTTGATGCTCACAGAATTCAGAAACCGCAATCTTGGACGTTTGAGAGAATATTTGGATGCGGTTTCTTCAGAAACACCGCATCAGTATTTTCAAGATGGTGAGAGAATGAGTGACGTGCGGAGCAAGTTCAGCACAGCCGATATGATTGTCAAATCAAAAACGAATTATGCGAATCACCTGGCCGCATTTGTCTTACAGACGGTTTCTGAGAATAAAGCCCGACATGAAGCGCTCCAGCGATTTTTTATAGCTAACGATTCCTGCACCGTAGCCACGGAAGTGCCTGTTTATATCAGAAAAGAAGATGTAGAATATATGGAGAATGTATTAAAATTTAAAGTCAGCAATAATGGCCTTATACAATTTAAAGGAAGAAAACAAGAAGAAAAATTGCCGAAATTATTGACTGGCCACATTGATTTAGTGCAGATAAGGAATGGTCAAGTCCATATTATGGATTACAAACCGAATGCCGCCAGAGAAAACCCGATTGAACAGCTTACTTGGTATGCCTTGGCGCTTTCGCGCCTTACCGGCCTGCGGCTTTTTGAGTTTACTTGCGCGTGGTTCGATGAAAAAGATTATTATCAGTTCTTTCCTCTTCATGTGGTAAAAAAGTTGCAAACTAAGGCGAAGAAACCGCGCAGGCGTATTGTGCATTTCAAGGATGGCACTAATGTCGAAGTGCCGAGAGGAAACAACGGCAAGGTTGTGATTGTTTGACGTCCCGCTGCCGAAATTGTTTTTATTAAAGCTTTCCTTTTTGGGAACATTGTCCTCTCAATAAGGGAAATTCAAGAAGATAAAATAAAATTATGGCTTATTATAAAAAATCATTTACACCCAAAAGACCTGTCAAAACATTCCGCGATTTGGATGTCTATCAAAAATCCATAGAGTGCGCGGTTCTGGTATCAAAAAATATTGCACCCGCTCTTATTAGATTAAAATATGCTTATGCGGAACGTCTTATGGATTGCTCGCTTGCTGTACCGCTTTTTGTAGCAGAATCGCATTCGCTTCGTTTTGCCGATTTTGCTCTTGGGGTCGGATATTTAGAGAAAGCAATGTCGGCATCAAACAAAATGATCGTATATCTTGAACATGTAAGAGGGCTTTACGGCTCAAAATTGAAACAAGATTTGATTGAGGATCTCATCGGAAGATATGCGGAAAACCGCACAAAAATGTTTCATCTTGAAAAATCATGGAAACGATTCCGGGACCAATATGGCGATGAAAAAGAGAAAAAGGGAGCCGGCGGATTTAAGTATTAACACTTGGACAACACTTGGACATCCGATGTCCAAGTGGATATCCAAGTACAAATAAAATGAAGAAAAAAATAAAAAATAAATACACACTGAAATTCACCTTAGGCATATTTATCTTTGCTTCATTTTTTGTATTTCTAAACATTGCCGATGCACGGACCGCATCTGTCGATACTCTGCCTCTAGAGAATGAGGCAAAGGTCTGCAAAGATGTCACTTGCTCCAATCCGAAACCGGGAATTATTTATTTCAAAGTCTCCAGTGATTTCCCTCTCGTTGTAGATACCGAAAAGGGCCTCTCTGGTAAAGTCTGGGGAGATGAGCTCGGCTGGGTTACTTTCAACCCTCCTTATGGTGGTGTTTTCTTCGCCGATCCTGCGACGGGATTATTGAAAGGCACAGCTTGGAGTGAAAATTCTGGAGCTATAAATTTTTCTGTAACCGGACAAAAAGTAGTCATAGATCCGAAGACAGGAGAATGGAGCGGTTGGGCTTGGGCTTCCGGTCCTTACGGCGGATGGATAAAATTTGATTGTGCCGATCCCGCTTCCTGCGTCCGCACAGTTTGGAATACTCTAGCAGCAGAAAAACCCGCTTCGCCTGCACCCGCACCTGCCAATCAAACTACAGAAGCAAAAACTACCATAAAACCATCAATATCTCCTGCCTGGACATCTAATATTAAAATAAAGTTAAATAATATACTGGCTTCTATTTTCACTTGGACATCCGATGTCCAAGTGAAGATAAATAATATTTTTGGAAAAATAGCTCAAGTAAAAAACAACATATTTACTTCTTTGGCTTCTGGTATAGGGAATTTCTTTAGACAAATGGTCGCCATCAAAGAAGAAATGACCTATATCATAGCTCATAAATTTATTAACACATTTAGCTCTTTATCTCCCGGACATATAATAAGTAGCGCTTACAATGCCCTATATTCCGGTTTTATAAAGTTTGTAGACTCTATTTTCGGTTTCGGAAAATAAATATTCTCCGCGCCCCCACTTGGACATCGGATGTCCAAGTGGGGTCTGGCAGTTAATTTTCCAATTCTTTTAACATTTCTTTTCTTAAAACTATATCTTCAAAAGAAGAACTGACAAAATCTTTATAATCTTTTTTGTTTTCAAACTGATCTAAAATTATTTCTGTATTGCAAAGTTTTTTACCCAATATCTCTCCAGAAAATTCTTTCATGCCCGATTTACTCAACTTGGACATCCGATGTCCAAGTTTGTCATTTGCGTTGATATAAGCACTCAAATGAAGCAGATATTCATTCGAGTCGACATACCTTGATTTAAATTTGCCTTGAAAAAGCACTCCGCTGCGCTTGTGTCTGTTGTTAAAATATTTTGTGTATCCATTCCCTAATCTTTGCATAAACCTTTCAATCCCCCTTTCCTTGAGAGGGGTAACCAAAAAATGAAAATGGTTTGGATTTATGCAATAAGCAATAAATTGCACTAATGGTTTTCTTTTACTGACTTTTCCAGATTTCTTTTCAAAAGAAAGCTCATACACACTGCCTATCGGATCTGTTTGATTGAAATCAAATAAG
This sequence comes from Candidatus Nomurabacteria bacterium, assembly GCA_027327845.1. GTDB lineage: Bacteria > Patescibacteriota > Minisyncoccia > Phycocordibacterales > UBA9973 > UBA9973. Next base: position 696 of record DAHVYC010000035.1, on the reverse strand, counting down.
CTCTCCCAGAAACGATGTAAGTCTCTTTCATCGACAAAAATATTCCTTTTATCTGTTCCACGATTATACACATGGTAATATTCACCAACTACAAAAGGCGGATGTTTCCTCATACTTTAATCATATCACTTGGACATCCGATGTCCAAGTGGGGTCCAAATATAATTACTTTAGATATTTTTCTATATTTGCCTGGTGTTCGGCATAAGTCACAGCACAGTGAGTAATTTTGTCTTTATCGTGTAGATAATACAGGCAGTCGGTTTTCTCCGGGTTAAGCACTGCTTCTATCGCCGGCAGTCCGGGATTGGAGATGGGGTGCGGAGGAAGACCTGCCTTTTTATAAGTATTATAAGCAGAATTTAATTTCTTATCTTGGAGAGTAATGGGCGCCCAATATCCTTTTCCTTTATTTCCCCTAGCATATTGGAGAGTTGCATCCACTGAGAGAGGCATCTTTTGATTCAGACGATTAAGCAAGATACCAGCGATAAGAGGCATATCCGCATCATTGGCAGCTTCTCGTTGCACTATCGAAGCTAAGGTGAGCCCTCTGGTCCAGGTCATGTTTATCTTTTTAAACTGAGGAAGGTATTGTGAGAAATTATCATTAAAATTTGAAATAAGTCTGTTTGCCGTTTTAAGAGGAGATTCATTTTTAGGAATAAGATAAGTATCCGGGAAATAAACTCCTTC